>JANXUW010000339.1 GCA_025351985.1 Pseudolysobacter sp. | reverse complement strand
CATAACCCAGCGCTTGCTGGATCTGCGCGCGCGCCGCCTCGGCCATGTGCCGGCGACCTTGCGAGGCATCATCGATCGGCACGAGAAAATGCAGCTCGGCGTCGCGTGCCGGGCCACCGAGCACGCGGAAAAAATTGGCGAGGAAACTTTCCTCTTCGGAGAACGGCACAGTCGCATCCCACTCGCTATTGATGCCGTAGCGCAACGCCAGCGGCTGCACCGGCACGCCGGCATCCACCGCGATCTGGAAAACCCGCGCGTGAAACGTCCGCAGACGTTCTGCCGACCCGGTGCCACCTTCGGGAAACACCGCCACCGAGCGACCTTGCTGCAGGCGTTCGACCGCGACCTGGATCACTTCGCTCAATGAATGCGTGCTGCCGCGACGATGAAAAATCGTGCCGGCCCGGCTCGACAACCAGCCCACCAGCGGCCAGTTGGCGATTTCCGATTTGGCGATGAAACTCGCGAGCAACTGCGTATGCACGACTTCGATATCCAGCCACGAGGTGTGATTGGCGACAAACAGCACAGGCTTGCCGAGCGGTGCGCCGAATACACGAATGCGAAAACCGAAAATGCGCAACAAGCGCCGCGACCACCAGCCGGTCACCCGCTGCGCCACCGATTGATCGCCGAACTGCCAGCGCGTGGTCAGGCCATTGACGAAAAACAGCGCGACGAACGGCGCGATCAGCACATGCAGCACGAGCATCGGCAGACGCACGGCGTACCGCAAAAAACGTTGCGCCTCGTGGTCGGGCGCTGACAGGGTCTTCGAGGATTCGGCTGGCGTGTTCATGCTTGACCCTACTCTATCCAAGCATCGCCCTGCATACCAGTGCTGCGACGCAGCACTGGCGCAGAAACGGCGATTGCATGATTTTGGTTTACTCAGGAGTCAGCAAGCAGGCGTTCGGCATCGTGCAGATCATCCAGATGCTGCTCCCACCAGCGCGTTTCGCCGGCCCACGGAAACGCCAGCGGGAATGCCGGATCGGACCAGCGCGCCGCGATCCAGCCGGCAAAATGGATCTGCCGCATGATCCGTAACGGCTCGATCAGCGCGAGTTCGCGATAGTCGAAATCGCGGAACTCGGCATAACCTTCGAGCAGCAGATCGAGTGCGCGACGCTCGGGCGCGAGCATCCACATATCCTGCACCGCCGGCCCCATGCGCGCGTCGTCGAGATCGACGAAATGCGGGCCGGAGTCGGTCCACAACACGTTGCCGAGATGGCAGTCGCCGTGCAGCCGCAGCGTGGCGATGTCGCCCGCCGCGGAAAAATGCGCCGCGAGCAACGATTCCAGCGCGCCGATGCGCTGCTGATAACGATCGTGCAGATATTCCGGCAGCAAACCGGAGGCGCGCACCGCCTGCGCCGGCAGACGCACATAAGTTGCCAGGTCGATGCGGCCGCGTTCGCGAAAAGTGCCGCGCGCGCCGATGCCGTGCAGTCGCGCCAGCAGGCGGCCCATCCAGGCCAGATGTTCAGCCGAGTCCAGCTCCGGAGCGCGACCGCCCTGACGCGGAAACAGCGCAAACGGGAAATGTGCAAAATGCAGCAAAGTGGAATTGTGGAAATCTAGCGGCGCGATGACCGGCAGCTCGGAGTCGGCCAGTTCGCGCGAGAATTCGTGCTCTTCGAGGATCGCCGCATTCGACCAACGCCCGGGCCGGTAGAACTTCGCGATCAGCGGCGCAGCGTCTTCGATGCCGACCTGATACACGCGATTCTCGTAACTGTTCAGCGCCTGCAGGCGGCCATCAGTCAACAACCCGACCGATTCGACCGCCGCCAATACGGTGTCCGGATTCAGTCCAGCATACGGCGTCGCATTTGTGCTCACGCGGACGGGCGCGGCACCACGGCCATGGTCAAGCGCGAAATGCAGACCAGGCGTTGCTGATCGTCCTCGATGCGGATTTCCCATACCTGCGTGGTGCGCCCGACATGCAGCGCACGCGCGGTGCCGGTGACGTTGCCGCTGGTCACGGCGCGAATATGATTGGCGTTGATGTCCAGACCGACCACGCCCATCTGCGGATTTTCGACGCATAGCGCCGCCGCCGTGCTGCCGAGCGTTTCCGCGAGCGCGACCGAAGCGCCGCCATGCAGCAAGCCATACGGCTGATGCGTGCGCACATCGACCGGCATCGTGCCGCGCACGAAGTCCTCGCCGATCTCGGTGACCTGGATGCCGAGCGCCTGCAGCAAGGTGTTTTGCCCGGCGGCGTTCAATTGTTCGACGGTTGCGTTTCGTTTCCACAGCGCCATGTTTTTCTCCCGATGAGGTGCCTGCGACTATAGCAAGTCGCGCACTTGCTCCTGACACTTCAGCCGCCCAATGCAGCCGAATAGCCGGATGACGCGCCGGCCTCTACACTCGCCACTTCGCGCTTGCCACAAGCTGCAGCCTTGAGTTGCGAAGGCGCGCCGCCATCTGCGTTGCATTATCGTTCAAAGGCTACCTCGTGTCCTACACCGTCACCTTGCAAGCCAGCGGCAAACAGTTTGTCG
>JANXUW010000327.1 GCA_025351985.1 Pseudolysobacter sp. | reverse complement strand
GGACAAAGAGCAGCACTTCCGCTGCGATGATCCACGGCCAACGCCGGTAGGGCGACAACACCAGCGCCGCGAAACGCAGGCCGGCGGGCAGGTACCAAAACACGTGTGCGGTCTGGAATACGGCATAGAACAGCGTCGCGTAACCGCAGGTCCACAGCGCATCGCGTATCCAGTCGGGCACCCGCATTTTCATCGCGCGATGGTAACGGACGCCGATGCGGTAGTGGCTGGAAAAATTCCAGTTGGCGAAAATTCCCGGACACGCCATGCTGCGCGCATGATCCGCATTGTGCTAGCTGACGACCACGCCATCGTGCGCACGGGTTTCCGCGCGCTGATCGAGGAAGAATCCGACATGAGCATCGTCGCCGAGTGCGACAGCGCCGACACGGCGCGTGTGGCCACGAGTGAACACGCGCCCGATGTGCTTGTGTTCGATATCGCGATGCCGGGCGGCGGCTTGTCGCTGGTGCCGGAGTTGCGTGCCAGCGCACCGGAATTGCGCTTACTGTGCCTGAGCATGCACGACCAGGAACCGTACATTTCCGAAGCGCTGCGCCGTGGCGTGCACGGCTACGTGACGAAAGGTGCGGCAACCGACGAACTCGTCGCCGCTGTGCGCGTGGTGTGCAATGGAGATGTCTATTTGAGCTCCGACCTGCAGCGGCCCAAGCCATCGGGTCCGGTTCTGGAACGCCTGAGCGATCGCGAACGCGAGGTGTTTCTGCTCGTGGCGCGCGGTGCGAGGGCGAAACAGGTCGCGGCGACGCTCGGTATCAGCGACAAGACAGTTTATCTGCATCGCGCCACCGTGTACGCCAAGCTTGGGGTACGCAATGAACTGGATTTGCACCGGATCGCACTGGAGCACGGGCTGCTCTAAGTTACGCGCGAGTGAAACTCGGCAACGAGCGGGCTTGGCAGAGTTTGCCGCAAACTCAAGGTGCCGAGGCATTGAGTCCGAATAAGCGCATCGCATTTGCTGTAGTTACTTGTGCGATATTTTCAATCTCGGTTTTGCGCATGTCCGCGACACACGCGCAAACTTCGATCAGATATGCCGGCTCATTGCGCTGGCCGCGGTGCGTGCTTAGCGGTTGATCCGGCGAATCGGTTTCGAGCAGCAGAAGTTCGATTGGCATGTTCGCGACGATGCCGCGCAGGCGGGTCGCGCGTTCATAGGTCAGCGGGCCGCCGATGCCGAGATGGAACCCGAGCTTGAACAGTTCGCGCGCCTGTTCCGCGCTGCCGCTGAAACTGTGTACCACGCCGCGTAATCCGCCGATGCCACGCAATGCCGCGATGACTTCGGCGAGTGCGCGGCGCGCATGCAGGATCAACGGCAGATCGAATTCCCTGGCGAGTTCGAGTTGCCGCTGAAAATAAAAACGCTGTTGCGGCGGATCGAGGCCGTCGACAAAAAAATCCAGGCCGCATTCACCGACCGCTACCGGTTTTTCCGTTGCCAGCCAGATTTCGAGTTGCTGCAGATGTTCCGGCTCGTGCTGGGACAAAAACATCGGATGCAGGCCGTAGGCGGGATGCAGGCCCGGCATCGTCGCGCAGATATCGCGCAACGCCGGCCAGCTCGCCGCGGTGATCGCCGGCACGATCTGCCGCGTGACGCCGGCCAGGTGGGCGCGTTCGATGACGGCAGCACGGTCCGGCGCGAATTCGTCAGCATCGATATGGCTATGGCTGTCGATCAATAACATCGTCGCGGGCGTTCCCTCAGAACTCTTCGGCGCCTGCTTCGGACGATCTTCGCAGCGTCGCGGCTACCTTACCGCAAAGTGCGCAGAGGAGGCAGTCGTCTTGCGCCGACGCATCGCGAGGCGTTGCTGAAACCGCACGGATGGAGGTTTTGTGTCCGGCGCTATCGTTACGCTAGCGAATCATGAATGCAGATCATGGAACGACAACGTTCCGATAGCGAAATCCAAAGGCGTGCTCAGCGTCGCAATGGCACGCTGAGCACGTCCGGTGGTTCCGTCTGTGGATCCATCCGGCGGTTCATCCATGCGACGGCTCTGCCGGTCGCGCACCACACACTCACTCGTTCCGGGGTATTCATGCGTATTTCGTTGCTCGTCGCTACCGTTTCATTCGCCCTCTGCGGCGCCGCCCATGCTGCGGGCACCTTCACTTTGCTGCAAACGTCAGGCGTGCAGCTCGGCAAAATATCGAGCAATGGCAAATATGCTGCAGGTCTGTTGGATGGGAATGGCGCATTGCGCTGGACCACCAGCACGGCCAGCGAGGAGGTGATCGATGGCATGAATTTCACCAACGGCGTCAACAACCTCGGCAGCATTTCCGGTTCCACAGCGATCGACGGCGGTAGCGATAACGGTGGTGCAGATATGGGTGCATACAGCGCGCTGGGCATGGGCCCAACCAATCTGAGCGGTCAATTGAACGCCAACGCGCAAGGCTGGGACATCGCCGACAATGGCACCGTCGTCGGTGGTTCGTATGACAATTTATTCGAATCGTTCAATGCCTTCGTCTGGACTGCCGGCGGCGGCATGATCCTGTTGCCGGTGCAACGCCCGACATATTTTTCGCGCGCGGATTCCATCAGCGCGGACGGCACGATCATCAGTGGCTACAACGATACCGACCTCGACCGAAACGCGGTGATCTGGAAAAATCGCGTCGAGATCGAGCTGACTGATGCCGATGGCTACATCCTGGATGGCACGAATTCGGCTGTCAGCAGTAACGGAAAATTCGTGATCGGTTCGAACTACACCGATGCGCATGGCATCAGCGGGGCGTGGCGCTATAACGTCGAGACTGGCGTGGTGGATGTGCTTGAAGGATTGCCAAACGGTTTTGGCATCAGCGACGACGGCAAGACTGCCGTGGGTAACAACGACTTCTTCACCACGCCGCCGCGCGCGGCCGTCATCTGGCACGAAGGCAAAGGTCCCGCTGAGCTGTTGACCGATTACCTTGCCGCGCAAGGTGTGGCTGTTCCCGAAGAGTTGCCAGCGGATTTGGTCGGCGGCTTCGCTGGCATTTCCGGGGATGGCTCGACCATGACCGGATGGACATCCAATGCGAGTGGAAATGTATCGTATGTCATCCATATCCCGCGGCCGGCAGTACCGGCTGCGCCCAGCGTACCGGTGCCGGTCGATGCCAAATGGGCGTTGATCCTGCTCGGCATGCTGGCCGTCGGCGTTGCCGCGCTGCAGCTCAAGAAAAAGTCGGTCTGACGATTCGCGACAGTCAGGGCAAACTGTCAGCGGTT
>JANXUW010000301.1 GCA_025351985.1 Pseudolysobacter sp. | reverse complement strand
CTGGAGCCGAGCCCGCTGTCGAAGATGCGCACTAGCGCATCGCCGACTCTGCCCTACGACATTCTGATCTTGGTCAACACCGCGTTCGTCATGAACAACTACTGGATCGATCCCACGCCGGCGAACCGCAACGACAATGCCATACCGGTCGGCATGACGGATCTGGTTTCCATCGTGTCGCACGAACTCGAACACGGTCTGGGCATGGAGGGCTGGCGCAGCTTGGCCAACGACGGCACGTTCAGCACGTTCCCGCTGGGTTACGTGAATCCGTTCGATACGCTGACCAGCTACGACACGACGAACGGCCCGTTCTTCACCGGCACCGGTGCCAAGGCCGCGTTCAGCGGCAATCCGGTCCCGTTGACCTACTGGCTTAGAGGCACGCCCAACGTCGGATCGGACTTCTACCATTTCGGCGCCACGTGCTTGAGGCGCGACGACACCACGCTCGACCGCCGCCTGCGCTTTGCCCTGATGTCCGATTGCCCGGTACCCACGAACGGCACCTACAACATGATCACGCCGCTGGATCGCGCCGTGCTGCGCGACCTGGGCTATCCACTGAAGATTTTCCAGAGCGACCTGGAACTGCAGAATTCCGAGTTCTATTCCGGGCCATGAACGGTCAATCGCCGCGGCGCAAAAAACACTAATTTACGGGATGCGCGGGGCCAGTTCCGAGTAGTAGGCTGCGTGAGCAAGTAACGGGGGTTTCCATGTTTCGGATCGGCAAGTTTCTACGCGCGACGGTGACCTTGGCGCTGCTGTTGGCGGCGCTGCCTGCGAGCGCGTATATCTGCTACGTGAAGCCCAACCTCACTGTTAGCTCCGACGGCTCGTCGTGGTCATCGCCGATGGCGCTGGGCAATGCGCTCAACAATACCAATTGCAACCAAGTGTGGGTGGCGCGAGGCGTGTACAAGCCGGGGCCGCCGGGGCACCCGGAATACGCCTTTTTCGTGCGCGCGGGCACGCAGGTCTACGGTGGTTTCCTCGGCGTGCCGGGCACCGAAGGGGATCCGCTTCAACGCGATATCGCGCACACGCCGAGCGTGTTGTCGGGGGATATCAACAACAGCAACGGCACCGACAGCAGTAACTCCCATACGATTGTTTTCATGGACGGAAGCAGCCTCCCAATCACCGCCAATACGGTGATTGACGGCTTCGTGATCACCCGTTCTATTAGCAATCAGGAGCAGGGTGGAGGCATTTTCTGCCAAGCACAGGGCCAAGGCGCCGAATGTAGCCCCACGCTCGCGAATCTCTGGCTTGAGGCAAATTCTGGCGCTCACGGGGGCGCCTTGATGATCAAAGCAACTAACGGCGCTACCGCCAGCCCGGTGGTTTACAACTCCACTTTCAGCATCAATTTGGGATTTAATTCGGGGGCGATATATCTCCTTGCGGGCCCTTCTACTTATCCTGCCACTGGCGTCATTCATCTGCGCGTGGTGAATTCGACGTTCTATTTAAACCACTCGACATTCAGCAATTGCATTACGGTGGAAGACGGAACCAGCCTCGACGTCATCAATAGCAATCTGGGTGACTGCGGCATCAGCATCGAAGGGGGAGGAATCATTACGGCCCGCAATTCGATATTGAGCTACAACGATCCGAGTTACGGTAATCACAACATTGACGGGGCGGATGCTGAACTTGGGCCATTGCAGGACAATGGCGGTACCACGCCGACGATGCTGCCAGGCTCCGGCAGTTCCGCCATCGACGCCGGCGACGATAGTCTCTGCTCCGCGACGACCAACGGCATCGACCAGCGCGGCGTGTCGCGGCCACAGGGCGCGCATTGCGATATCGGCCCGGTGGAAGCACATCTGACTCCATTAGACGTTGCCGTGACCGGCGGCGGCAGCGTTTCTGCGTTCGTCCCGCCGCCGTGCCCTCCGCAACAACCTAGTGATTATTGCGCCCACTATTGGTACCCCGATTGGCACCCGCCCCAGTACGGCAACATCGTGAATTGCACGAATGCGGGCGGCGCTCCGTGTCAGGCTACGTATGCCGGTGAACCGGCTATCGTCACACTGACAGCGAGCGTGCCTGCCGGGCAAGCGGTGACCTGGAGCGGTGCGTGTCGCGGCTACGGCAACACCGTTACCGTCGCGTTGACCGATACACCCACTGTTTGCGCCGCCACGTTCAGCGTGCCGACCGTGTGGACAGTGCAAACGGCGAACGAGGCGGCTTCGTTGACCTCGACCGATTGCAGCGCGCCGGGCGTCAACGGCACCTGCGTCACGCTGCGCGATGCGCTGAACCGTGCG
>JANXUW010000274.1 GCA_025351985.1 Pseudolysobacter sp. | reverse complement strand
CCGAGCGCGTGCGTCCGTTGGCTGTCCAGGTGATCCAGTTGGAGCGCGAGAACACCGCACTCCGGGCGGAGGTCGGAAAACTTCGCCAGCAGGTGACGGGGTTGCGCGCGGAGCTGGCGAAGTTCGGCGCGCTGGTGAAGGGATTGCTCAGTACGCAGTTCGACAAATTGAAAATGATGGCGAATCAATTCCGGCAGGACAACGAGCGCGATCGTCTGGCGCTGCGCGATGCGGAATGGGACAAGATGCGAGCGGTTGGCGACCTGCGCCGGGCAGCGGAAGCCAGAGACCGGCAGGAGAAAGAGGCGAGCACGGGAGCCGAAACCAAAACCGCGCGCGGTGGGGTTGAGCATGGGAAAACGGTTCAGGAGTTCGACAAGCTCGCGGATCGGCGTCGCCTGAAATATCACGGTTACGACGATAAGGGTTCGCACTGGAAAGCGCTGCCGGAGCCACTGCGACACCTCATTGATGACTACAACGGCATGACCGAAAAGGCCCAGGCGACGGTCAAGGCCACGCCGGAAAATCTCCGGGCGCTGCTCGATCAGCGGCAGTCGCGGGGAATGAGTCGATAGCGGCGCGGTTCATCTGAAATCGTCTAAGGCAGGATACGTACTTGTGTAGTCCACAACTGTGCTACAGTTTTGTACTACACAAGTACTGGGGTTTCGCTTTGCGCGAAATCCCTCGTGCGGCCGGTTCGCGCGGCCGGGCAAAACGAAGCAAGCCCATGGCAAAAACACCGACCACGACCTTCCGAATCAGCGCACTCGAAAAGCAGGCACTGGCGGAGTTCGCCGAAGACTGCGGGATGAGCGTCAATGCCGTCATCGTCAAAGTGCTGCGCGAGGTTATTGGCGCCGGACCGCACCTGCTCGCGGACGATATGGAGGTCGTTCACGATGCTGCCCAACAGCTCGCCGCGATGGGGCGCAATCTCAACCAGATCGTGCGGGCCATGAACCGGAATCCGGGCGGGAATATCACGGTCGACAGCGAGTATCTGACGGTCGTAAAAGACCACGTTGACCAGGTTGCCATCGCCTTCGGGCACGTGATTGATCAGCAGAAAATACGCTGGGCGCCGATCCGTAACGCGGTGGCGGCGGCACCGTAATTACTAAGGTGCGCGGCGAATAAAAGCGGCGAGTGATCCGGATCGCAAGCGTGCCGCGCCGTTCAGACCGGTGCTGCGGTCACGCATTTTCCTCAATCTGGCGGATGATTTGCCAGAGTTTCGTATCCATGCCGTGGGCCACGCGCAGCAGCGTAGAGAGCTGGCAATCCTTGCGACCCTGTTCGATCGCCCCGTATTGCGTGCGATGCATGCCGAGCATATCGGCGAACGCTTCCTGACTGACGCCCAAGGCTTGCCGATGCTGTTGCAGAGTCCGGCCGATGCGTTGCTGGAGGGTGGGTTTGACCATGCCGCCACGCTAGGTCAATGCCTATTTCCGCACTACAGCACTTACGATAGACTATCGATTAATATCAAGCGATCGGACCGCGCTCGCTGTTGCCAACGGAAGGATGCTCGTTATGTCAGACATGGAAAAAGCCACCGCCACACCCGCCATGCCGATGAGCCGCGCACTGCTGTTGTACCTCGCGTGTCTGCTCGGCTTCATGCTACTGCTGATGTTGCATATGGGCGTGGACTGGGTGCCGAAGCTGGCCGTCCTCGTGGGTTACCTGGGGGCCGGGATCTTCCTCAATCGCATCGTGTTGCGTGGCCTGATCGAATGGCATCCGGTGTACAACACCATCGAGAACGTCGCGAGCTCGAAGTTCCGGCAAATGCTGCTGTGGCCCTTTTCCTACCCGGCACTGTTTATTCAGATGGGCGTGGCCAAGCATTTGTAGTGATTATCGTCATAAGTGAGATAAACGTCCTTCGACGCACTCCTTAATGACTTGGGCGCGCTTCGCGCGTGGATCCTTGCAGGGTCTGCGATGGCGATTCTCTTACGCGCAAATCCCGGATCGGCTGACAATCGCTGTCATCATTCGCCGTTACGCTGACGGGCGATCTGCCGTTGTGCGAGCAACATCAATTATCACTGTGAGGAGAGGCGGGAATGCGGGGAGCAAAGCGTGACATGGAAAGGTTGAATTCGGAGTCCTTATGCAATTTCAAACGATCGGAGCAAGGAATGGGTAAGCTGATAGGGATATTTGGTCTGGCGTGCGGCGTGTTCTTCGCCGGCACACTCACCGCCTCCGTGCAGTTGCAAAGTTTCACGGTCGAGCCACCGATACCCGCCCCGCCCGCGCATACGCCGCCCAAGCCGCAACCCGTCACTCCCCAAGCGGGCGTTGTCCCGCTGAATACGTTATCGACCGTGGATGCCTCGATCGATTACGCCGACCTGATTCGTTCGCAAAGCGCAGTGGGTTCGCTGGATGGCGGACTGCTTGGCGAATCGATCGACTACTACACCGGCCAGACCGATTTCGTCGCCACCGATGTCAGCCTACCCGGCAACAACGCGTTGCCGGTCGCTGTCGGTCGTCGTTATCACGTAGCGAATCACGCTGGCGGCGTGCTGGCCGGTGCGTTCGGTGATTGGGATCTGGAAATCCCGCACATTGAAGGCGTCGTGGCCACCGCGACCGGCTGGACGATTCCCGGCGCTGGTCCGGATGCGCGTTGTACCTATTTTGCGGCCCCGCCGGCCACCACGGTGACGACGCCGAACGGCACCGGCACCGTTACGACCTCGGTGCCATCGAGCGAATACGGTGTCGGTTATGCCATCGTCGTTCCCGGCGCCGGGCGCCACGAACTGCTGTTGCGTGCCTCGGGCAACACGCAGAGTCCCGGCAGCGGTTATCCGATCGTCTCGCAGGATTGGTGGGCCTCGGGCTGCATGCAGCGCTCCGATGCGCCCGTCACGAATCCACCGACGCCCGATGAAGGTTTCATGGTCAAGTCTCCGGCAGGCGTCACGTATACCTTCGAAGAATATTCCGCGCGTCCGTACCCCTCGTATCAGCGCCCTGCGGACAGCACGACCAGCGGATTGATGGCAACAGTGCCGCGCCAGCAGGTCGTGATGTTGCCGTCCAAAATCGAGGATCGGTTTGGCAATTGGGTCACCTACGCCTACACAACCAATGGCACCACGCTGTCACTGAACACCATCACATCGAGCGATGGTCGCATCATCAAACTGTATTACTCCAACGGCCTGATCAGCTCGATTTATGATGGCACGCGCACCTGGTATTACGGCTATACCTCCGGTTCGCTGAGCACCGTCACCCTGCCCGACAACTCCAGCTGGGCGATCAATTTCGCCACGCTGAACTCGACCAGCTGGACATACAGCGGAGCCACCTGCACGTCGCTGCCGACGCCCTCATTCAACAGCACAGCGAGCGGCACGATCCGGCACCCCACCGGCGCGGCCGGCACATTCACCTTCACCGTCACGCGGCAAGGACGCAACGGTGCACCGAGCACGTGTCTGAGCAACAGCGCCGGTGTGCAGTTCGCGGCCGTGCAACCGAGCGTGTATGACGTGCTCGCGCTGACCAAGAAACAAATCACCGGCCCCGGTATCTCCGGGACGTTGAGCTGGACACTGGCCTATGCCGGCTGCTCGTCGAGCTCGTGCAACGCCAGCAAGACGACCACCTTGACCGACCCGCTCAGCCACACCACGGTCTATACGTTCGGCGCGGCGTACAACGCCAACGCCGATCAGGACACCGAAGGCCAGTTGCAGAGCAAGGTCAGCGGCAGTGGAGCGCAAACCGAGCAATACACCTATTACACCGCCAGCGGTCACGCGTATCCATCAACGTCCGGCACGCCCGCGCAGGTGCGTGGCGATCTGGCCCCGCTCACGACGTTGCGCCCCACGCAGAGCGTTACCACGACGGTCGATGGCGCGAGCTACACCCAAACCATGAGCAGTCCCGATGCGTTCGGCTATCCGACTTCGATTACGCATCAGGGATCGAGCAGCAAGACCGACACACTCACCTATGACCACAACACCACGACGTGGGTACTCGGCACACTGCACGGCAAGAGCAACGCCGCGAACGAGTGGTATGCGTACCTGAACAGCTACAGCCAGCCGACGATCATCAATCGATTCGGTCGGCAAGATCGCAGCATGAGCTATTCCAGTGACGGCACGATGCAATCGATCACCGACGGCGCAAGCAACACGACGTACTACACCAACTACAAACGCGGCATACCGCAAAGCATTACCCATGCCGGCGGCGGCTCCGAATCACTGTCCGTCAACAACCTGGGCGGCATCTCGAACTGGGTAGACACACAGAGTCACCAGACCAGTTACGGTTTCGACAACATGGGGCGGCTATCCAGCGTTTACCCGCCGGCGGGGTATCACTCGACCAGCATTTCTTGGTCTACCGGCAGCGGCGGCTGGACGCGCACCGAGACGCGCGGCAACTACAGCAAGATCGACACCTATGATGCGTTCCTGCATTCGACCAAAACCAACGAAAACAGTATTCGTGTGGTCACCCGCACGTTCGATTCGGACGGCCATACCACGTTCACGTCCTATCCCGGCTCGACCGATGGCATCACCTCGGCCTACGACGCCCTGGGGCGCCTGAAATCGCAAACCGATGTGGACGGCTATTCGACCACGTACAGCTACGGCGCCAATTCGTTGACGGTCAAGGATCGCAATGCGGAATCCACGACGTACAACTTCATGAACTATGACGGCCCGAGCACGGCGTGGCCGCTCACCATCAGCACGCCGATCGCGACCACAACCATCACGCGCGATAGCTGGGGCAAGCCCACCAACTTGCAGCGTGGCGGCGTGGGCCGCGGCCGCAATTACAACAGCAATCAGTTGCTGTACACGACGACCGATCCGGAAAGCGGTACGACGACTTATGGCTACGACGGCGCGGCGAATGTCACTTCGATCAATCACAACGGCGCATCGACCGAAACGCGCGGCTACGATGCACGCAATCGCCTGCACAGCATCACCTACTCCACCGGTGACCCAAGTGTGGCGATAAACTGGCGCACCGATGGCCAGCTCGATACGGCCTCGCGCGGCACCGTCTCGCTCACGCGCGGCTACAACGGCGCGAGCCTGCCGATTTCGGACTCCTACACCATCGGCTCGACGACTTACGATCTGAACTATGGCTACGACCTCGATCAGCATCTGAGCTCGTTGACCTATCCCGACAACACCATCATCAACTACAACCCTGACGCGTTTGGTCAACCGACCACATCGGGCAGCTACGCGACGGGCGCAAGTTATTACGCTAACGGTGCGATCAACGGCTTCAGCTATGGCAACGGCATCGCCCATACATCGAGCCAAGAGTTCCGCCAGTTGCCCTACACCGTGGCCGATGCCGGCGTGTACTCGTACCAATACGGCTACGACGGCAACGCGAATCCGACCTCGATCACCGACCAGCTCGGCGGCACCAACACCAAGGCACTGACCTACGACGCCGGCAATCGCCTGCACACCACGAACGCATCGAGCCTGTGGGGCAATGCCACCTTCACCTACGACACGCAGGACAATCTCACCGCCGACAGCACTGGCAGCGTGAGTTATACGATCGACGGCTCCAATCGCATGAGCAATGCCACGATCGGCGGCGTCAGCACGGCGCTCACCTACGACACGCGCGGCAACCTGAGCCAGAAGGGCACAGGCACCACCGCGACGAACTACACCTTCGATGGCGGCAATGAACTGACGAAAGTCGTGCAAGGCGGGAACACGTATACCTACGGTTACGATGCGTCGGGACGCCGCGCGATGGCTACGACTTCGGTCATGGGTACGTCCGGTCTGGTGCCGACACTGCAGGTCGCGAGCGTCTACGATCTTGGCGGACATTTGGTGTATGAGGCGTCCACGGCAAACCCGAATCCCGATCTGATTTTTGCGAACGGTTTCGAGCCGGCCGTGTCGTCCTCGACGACGACGAAATATTTTTATCTCGGCAGCCATGCCGTTGCCAAGGACAGCAAGAACGGCACGATCGACACCCTGCTGTATCTGCATACCGATCCGCTCGGCTCGCCGGTGGCTCAAACCAGTTCAACCGGCGCGATTGCCGGCACTACGACGTATCTGCCCTATGGCGGACGGTATGCCAGCACCGGCACAGGCAACAGCACAGGCGTCGGATATTCCCATCACTATCTTGACGCGACCGGCTTGATCTACATGCGGGCGCGGTATTACGACCCGCAGCTGCATCGATTCATCAGCGGTGACCCGAACGGTGTCGATGCGAGCACGGCGCTGAATTTCAATCGGTATAGCTATGCCGATAATAGTCCGTATGCCAAATATGATCTGAGCGGTCGCGAGTCGACGTGTGTGCTGAGGAGAAGTTGCGCGGGCAATGGGATCGGATCAGGCACTGGGATTCCAATGGCTGTTGGCGGTGCAGCGGCTATCGCGGTAGGGGCTTACGTGGGCGCAGAGGTTATAGGCGGTGCCGCAGCTGTCTTGAGCCCTGTCGCTGCGGATGTGATTGCCTATGGTTGGATCAACGGATTTTTGGCCAATCCCTACACCGTGGCTACTGTCGGCGGAGCTGCTTACGAAACTGCGCTGATGGTGGGGTCGGGGGCCTTTAGCCCAACATCGACAGGTAGCATGGGTGACCTGACCGAAGCCGAAATAATCCAAATTCAAGGTGTGGTAAACCAAGCTGGGCGCCCCTTAAGCGTTGTGGGTTCGGCAGCTCAAGGAGCTAGGACGGCTGAAAGCGATATTGATTACGTTGTCGGCCCAAGCAGCCTGCTGCATTATGATGGCCTTGAAGGGGATCTTCCGGGTATCGACCCAGATCATGGCATCATCCCGGGGTATCCAAATCCAGACATTGGGCCAAGCATACCTTTCGAGCCTACCGACTTTCCCGATGGGGATCCGTTTGAATAACTGTAGGAGGTAATGTGAGCGCACTAACTCGATTTTGGTTTGAATTTCAGTCTTCGCCCAGGCCTTCCGCGTTGAACTTGGGCTGTGGCGTCACTGCATACAACTACGAAGATGCACTCGGCTTATTGAAAGAGCATGTGTTCCAAAATGCGGCGTGTCCCGGGATAATTCGATATACGACTGATGTCGATATAACTGCGCTGGACGCAAAACATGTGCTTCCCAATATGGGACTGGTCACCACACGAGGGATTTGGTTTCCAATACTCTAATGCTGCTCACAGCGGCATCGTTTCAAGGTGCTTCGGGTATTGGGGACAAATTTGGAGAC
>JANXUW010000138.1 GCA_025351985.1 Pseudolysobacter sp. | reverse complement strand
AACGCTCATCTTCGGGATGCACCGCCACGGCGACGTCGCCGAGCATGGTTTCCGGGCGCGTGGTCGCGACCACCAGACCCTCGCCACCATCGCTGGCCGGATAACGAATCGACCACATCGATCCGTCCTTTTCCTCGTTGGTCACTTCGAGGTCGGACACCGCCGTCATCAGCACCGGATCCCAATGCACGAGGCGCTTGCCGCGATACAGCAGGCCATCGCGATACCACTGCACAAATACGCGGCGCACGGCCGTCGACAAACCTTCGTCCATCGTGAAACGTTCGCGCGACCAGTCGACCGACGCGCCGATACGGCGCATCTGATTGGTGATAATCGAGCCGGATTCTTCCTTCCATTCCCAGACGCGCTCGATGAACTTCGCACGGCCAAGATCGTGGCGTGTCTTGCCCTGTGCGGCGAGTTGGTTCTCGACGATTTTCTGCGTCGCGATGCCGGCGTGATCGGTGCCGCCCTGCCATAGCGTGTTGAAGCCGCGCATGCGGTGATAACGGATCAGCGCATCCATGATGGTCTGCTGGAACGCATGACCCATGTGCAGCGTGCCGGTGACGTTGGGCGGTGGCAGCAGGATGCAATATGGATCGCCGTGGCCGGAGGCGTGGAATGCGCCACTGGCTTCCCACGCGGCGTACCACTTGGATTCGATGTCTTTGGGCTCGAAGGACTTTTCCATTTATATACTTTTTATCAATGTGAAATTATTGGAATCACAGATGGTTGGCTTTTCTTTTGCTCGTCATCCCAGCGCCCCTCGAAGGGACTTCCTTCGGTCGCAGGCTGGGATCCAGTTCTTGATTTCGCTTCTGACGTCAGACGATATCGGGGTATAAATCACGCCACTCGGGATTCTTTGCCTCAATCAAATTCAATTTCCAGTCACGCCGCCATGCCTTCAATGCCTTCTCTCGCGAAATGGCAGATTCCATCGTTTCGTGTTGCTCGAACCATACGAGATTATGCACATCGTATTTCCTGGTGAATCCCTCGACTATGTTGTTCTTGTGTTGCCAGATTCGCTTGATCAGATCGGAGGTGACTCCGATATACAGCGTTCCGTATCGATCACTGGCGAGTATGTAGACGCAGGGCTGCTTCATATCTGCAGTTTTAGCATTGAATCAAAAACGAAGAGCTAAGAACTGGATCCCAGCCTTCGCTGGGATGACGGGCAAAAGCATAAGCAGAATTCAACGGCAACGGCAACGCAACTACATATCGAATTTCTTCAGCTCGAATCCGGCTTGCTGATAGGTGCGCCAGCGCTTGCGCGAGCCTTCGCGCTCGGCCGGATCGGCGGCGACGACTTCGAGCACACGATCGAACAATCCGGGCGCGCATTCATCGCGCAGATTGATTACCAGATTGCGGTCGGCGCTGGCCAAGGTCGGTGGCACGATCAGCACGGCGGTCATGTCATCGTCATCGTCGCCGGCGAGCTGATGCGGGATGAATGCTTCTTCGTCGAACTCCCAGAGTTTTTCGTCGAGCTGTTCGGCCTGCTCCAGCGAACGTGTCAAAACCAGGGTCGGCTGACCGCTCGCATAGGCGCGTTTGACCAGTTCGCAGACGAGCAGCAGTGGCTCGTCGAGAAAGCGCGGTTTGGCGATCAGGTAAAAATCGGCGCGTGGCATCAGGCAGTTTTTGTAAGTGATTCAGGCGGCTATTTGCCGGTGATGTTGGCAGACACGATCTGGTTGAGATCGCCAACCCACACCTGCGTCTGAAAATAATGAGTTGCTTTCGGATCCTGCGGACAGCCGTTGTTGCATTTGACTTGCTTGTGTCGCGCAAGGCCATGCACGGTCAGCGTGGTGCCTTCGAGTTTGGCCAAACCGTCGGTGCCGAATTTCTCCCTGAATTGCGCGGCGGCCTTCGACAGCAGGATCACGTTGAGGCTGGTCGGGCTGCGGTAATCCGCTTCGGAGTCGAGGTAGATGTAGTCGGCTTCGCGGCCTTCGCCGGTTGCGGCGCGCTTGATCGGAAACGAGAATTCACCCTTGATTGCAAGATGCCGGTGTGACCATTCTGCTTCGGTCAGCGCGATCAATTGCGGCACGCTGTAAACAGGGAACGCGCCGCTCAGTCGCGACTCGGTAAAGTGCTGCGAAGTGAGTGAAAAAGCGCTGTTGCACGCCAGCAAAGTCATTCCAAGTGAAGCCAGCCACAGATAAGGTTTCATGATCGTTCCTTAAGCTTGCCGAGGGAGTGCATGCCGATGCGCATGCGCGCGCCAATTATGCGCGCATCACTCGCGACGGGTCACTGCCTCATGCCTTGTTGGCCGCAACGCGATCCAAGAGATATTGCACCAGCAAAGCAACCGGTCGGCCGGTGGCCGAACCCTTGCGGCCTTCGTCCCACGCCGATCCGGCGATATCCAGATGCGCCCAGCGATAACCCTCGGTGAAGCGCGCGAGAAAACAGCCGGCAGTAATCGCGCCGGCATATTTGCCGCCGATGTTGGCGACGTCGGCGTAACCGGTGTCGAGCTGGTTCTGGTAATCGTCCCACAGCGGCAGGCGCCACGCGCGATCAAGCGTGGTATTGCCGGCGCGCAACAACTGCTCGACCAGTTCGTCGTCCTGGCTCATGAGGCCGGAAGCGTGTTTGCCGAGGGCGACGACACACGCGCCGGTAAGTGTGGCGGCGTCGATCGTGATCTGCGGATCGAACTTCTGCACGTAGGTGAGCGCGTCGCACAAGATCAGTCGACCTTCGGCATCAGTGTTGAGTACTTCGATCGTGATGCCGGACATTGACGTGACGACGTCGCTCGGGCGGTACGCCGCGCCGTCCGGCATGTTCTCCACCGCCGGCACGACGGTCACGAGATTCAACGGCAGCTTCAACAACACCGCGGCATAAAACGCGCCGAGCACACCCGCCGCGCCGCACATGTCGAACTTCATTTCTTCCATGCCGGCGCCGGGTTTCAGTGAAATGCCGCCGGTATCAAAGGTGATGCCCTTGCCGACGAACGCGTACGGTTTTTCGCTATCGGCAGCGCCGCGCCATTGCAGCACGATGAGCTTCGGCGCGTTCGCCGAACCTTGCGCCACGGCGAGCAACGAACCCATGCCGAGTTTTTCCATGTCGCTGCGTTCGAGCACATCGAGACTCACGCCGTCGTGGGCATCGGCGATTTTCTTCGCCTGTTCGGCGAGGTAAGCCGGATTGCAGATGTTCGGCGGCAGGTTGCCGAGTTCGCGCGCGAGCAACACGCCTTGCGCAATCGCCTCGGCCTGGGCGAGCGCGGTGCCCGCATCGGCCTGGCTATGAAAAACGATCGCGCCGAGTTGTTCGGCCTTGGATTTTTCGCGTGGCTTGAACGTGGCGGTGTATTTGTAGGTTGCCGCATCGCTGGCAATCGCGGCCTGGCGCAACTTCCAGTGCGCATCGCGACCGGGCACGTCGATATCGACGAGGTACGAGGTGGCCGACGCCAGCGGCAGCGCTTTCAGCTGCTTCGCGGCTTCCGCGTTGATCCGCTGAAACCGTGCCGCATCGAACTTTTTCTGCTCGCCCAGACCGATCACCAGCACGCGCGCGGCGTTGATACCGGGTTGCGCAAACAGCAACGTGCTGCTGCCGAGTTTGCCGCTGATATCGCCGCTATCGATCAGGCGTTTGATCGCGCCGTCGGATTTTTCGTCGATGCGCGCCGCCGCACTGCTGAGCATGCGATCGTCATAAACACCGACCACGACACACGGGCTGATCGCGGTTTCAGGGGCATCTTTGGTGGTGCTGAATTCAAGGCTCATCGGTCTTTCCATGCACAAAGTCGGGGTCGTTTCGCAAACCGCAAAGGCGGCGCGTCAACGAAGGGATAACGATTAGTCAGCGACGGTTGGATTAAACTGGGTTACTTTGCCGTCCGTTCGACATGCGCGAAGGCTGGGTTCGAAACACTCAGCCGGATCATGCGGACACGTCGCCAACCGCCAGTTTAATGCATAAGTACCACTGATGCTGCGAATCATTGATCGTTATCTGCTGAGCGAACTTGCGATGAGTTTTTTCGCCAGCGCGTTGCTGTTGCTGCTGGTGACGCTGGGCGGCGTGGTCGCCGATCTGGTCGGCAAGATCGCGCGCGGCCGCGTGCCGGCCGATCTCATGCTCGCATTGATCGGCCTGCGCATTGTCGACGCGCTGACGATCCTGTTGCCGCTGGCGGTATTCCTCGCCGTGCTGCTGGCCTACGGTCGTTTGTATCGCGATAGCGAGATGGCGGTATTTGCCGCCTCGGGCCTGAATATCACCGGCCTGCTGCGTCCGCTGATGCTGCTCGCGCTGCCGACGATGATCGTGCTTGCGGCCATTTCTTTCTGGCTCGCACCGGCGTCGGTGCGCATGTCGCAAACCTTGCAACAGGAGGCGAGCCGATCGCTCATCGTCGCCGGTCTGGAACCCGGACATTTTGTCGACATGCCGAATCGCAACGGCGTGATTTACGTTTCCAACATGAGTCCCGACGGCACTCACTTCGAACATTTTTTCGTCGTCAGCGAGCAGAAAAACAAGGATGGCAACGCCGAGATCAGCATCACCACAGCGGCAAACGGCGAGATGTATCACGAGGCCGACGGTATCGGTCGTTATCTGCGCTTGAACAACGGATTCCGCGTCGAAGGCGTACTCGGCCAGGATAATTTTCGCCTGCTGCGCTACGAACGCAACGATCCCAAATTGCCCGACAGCGATGCCGATGGCGATCAGGATTCGATCAAGCGCAGCGCGCCGACCAGCGTCCTGCTCGCGAGCAGCGATCCGGTGCAACGTGCGGAACTGCACTGGCGCCTGGCCGCGCCGATCGAAGCGCTCGTGCTGATGCTGCTGGCCTTGCCGCTGTCGCGCACCTCGCCGCGCGAACCGCGCTTCGCCAAATTGCTGGTCGGCTTGCTCACGTATTTCATTTATTACACCGGCCTCACCTTGAGCCGTTCATGGATTGCGCAAGGTAAATTGCCAGCAATATTCGGCTGCTGGTGGGTGCATATTCCGACCCTCGCGCTGGCGTTGTGGTTGCTCTGGCGCAGTCAGCAAATGCCGAAACCGCGCGCGCCGGCGCCGTTGGCTGCTGCGACACCATGATGATCGTCTCCGGATTGCGCGATCGACTGCGTTTCAAGCGCGTCGACAAGCTCGTCGGCATCGCCGTGCTGACCTCGGTGCTCATCACCTGGGCGGTGCTGGTTGGCTTCGATGCCTTGCGAATTTTCG
>JANXUW010000071.1 GCA_025351985.1 Pseudolysobacter sp. | reverse complement strand
CACGCTCGGCATCGGTTTGGCCGCGGCCATCGCGATTTTCTGCGTGATCGACGCGGTGTTGTTGCGCGCGTTGCCGTATCCGCAGGCCGAGCGTCTGCTGGTGATTCACGAGGTCGCCGACAACGGCCACGAGATGGCGCTGGCAACGCCGAATTACGACGATCTCGCCACGACCCTCGACCAGTTCGATGCGATCACATTCCACAACGCCAACTCCGGCATGCTGCGCAATGGCGATACCGCGATCCGCGCGATCATCGACTTCAGCGGCGGCGATTTTTTTCGCACGCTTGGCACCGCGCCGCAACTTGGTCGCACGTTCGCCGCCGGTGAACACGAGCCGGTCGCGGTGATCGGCCACGCGTTGTGGCAGAGCCTGTTGCACGGTCGTGCCGACGTGCTCGGCCAGCCGCTGGATATCGACGGCACGCCGCACATCATCATCGGCGTGATGCCGCCAGGTTTCGCCTTTCCGCAGGACACCGCGGTCTGGGCGCCGATGCTCGACAACCCCGGCACCTCGCGCAGCGCGCACAACTGGCAGGCACTCGCGCGGCTGCGATCGGGCGCGGACCTGGGCCAGGCGCGCCTCGCCGCAAATGCGCTCGCAACCAATCTCAAGCAGCGTTTCGGCAAGGACACCGATGCGGTCGCGTTCGAACTCACGCCGCTCGGCGATGCGATCGCCGCACCGGTGCGCAGCGCGCTGTTGTTGCTCGGCGCGGGCTGCGCTTTCCTGCTGCTGATCGCGATCACCAACACCATCAATCTGCTGCTCGCGCTGAACGGCTCGCGCTCACGCGAACTCGCGGTGCGCGCCGCACTCGGCGCGAGCGGCGCGCGATTGGCGCGGCAGATCTTGTTCGAGAGCCTGCTGATCGCGGGCAGCGCGACGCTGCTGGCGCTGATCGCCGCCGCGCTGGCGATCAAGCTATTGCTGCGACTCGGCGCCACCAGTTTGCCGCGCGCGCAGGAAATCCATATCGGCGCCGGCAGTGTTGTCATCAGCATGATCGCCGCGCTGCTGATCGCACTGATCGTGAGCGGCGCCATGGTCTGGAGCAATCGTCGCCAGAGCGTGATCGGCGTGTTGCGTGAAAGCGGGCGCGGCCAATCACCGAGTCGCAGCCACTTGCGCGCGCGCGCACTGCTGTTGATCGGACAGACCGCGCTGACCACCGTGCTGCTGATCGGCGCCGCTCTGCTCGGGCGAAGTTTCCTCGCCCTGCTCGCGATCGATCCGGGGTTCGCCACCGCGGGCGCAGTCAGCGTGCAGGTTTCGCAACCGTGGACGCGCGATCCCGCCATCGCCGCGGCCACCGCAAGACGTTACGCCGAATTGATGAGCGCGTTTGCGCGCCTGCCTGGCGTGAATGCGGTCGGCGGCGTGAACGGATTGCCGCTGAGCGAGGATGGTGCCGATGGCGGCTTCTGGGATGGCAGTGTGATCAGTCTGGACAAACCGCCGGCACCGATCGGGCATGCCGAGTTTCGCGTTGCCAGCGCCGACTATTTCGACGCCAGCGGCATCCCGCTGTTGCGCGGTCGCAGTTTCGCCGCTGCCGATCGCAGCGATAGCGAACACGTCGCGCTGATCAGCGCCACCGCGGCACACGCCACCTGGGGTGAGCGCGATCCAATCGGCCAGCGCATCCAATTCGGCAACATGGACGGCGACATGCATCTCCTGACCATCGTCGGCGTGGTCGGCGACGTGCACGAAAGACAACTCGAACGCGCGCCGAGCGGCACGATCTACGTCGATCTCGAACAACGGCCGATGACCGCCGCCGAATTCAACATCGTGGTGCGCTCGACCCTTGCCACGACCGCGTTGATGAGCGAGTTGCGCGGCAGCCTGCAGCAACTCGCCAGCGGTATTCCTTACAACCTGCGCCCGCTTGAAGAAGTACGCGCGTCGGTGTTGGCAGATCGGCGTTTCAGCCTGATCCTGCTCGGTGCGTTCGCCAGCGTCGCACTGCTGCTGGCGATCGGCGGACTGTACGGTCTGATGGCATTTGCGGTCGGCCAGCGCGAGCACGAATTCGCGTTGCGTCAAGCGTTGGGATCATCGCGCAGCCGCATCGCAAAACTGGTGGTCGGCAGCGGATTGCGCATCGGCGCGAGCGGCATCGGCATCGGTGTGATCGGCGCGCTGATCGGCGCCGATGCGTTGCGCAGCCTGTTGTACGGCGTGCCCGCGAACGATCCATTGAGCTTGATCGGCGTGAGTTTGCTGCTGCTTGTCACGCTTTTGCTGGCGTGCCTGCTGCCGGCGCGTCGCGCGTGCGCCGTGGCACCGCGCGATGCGTTGATCTGAGCTTGCGCCGATGAACATCTGCTGGACCGAACTCAAACACGCCGCCCGCGGCATCGCCGCGCGGCCGGCCTTTGCCGCGCTCGTGATCGGCGTGCTCACTGCGGGGCTCACCTGCGTGATTTTCATGCTCGCGATGATCAACGGTTTCCTGCTGCGACCGCTGCCGTTCGCGGCGCCGGAGCAGTTGTTGCACGCGGGCGTTCGCGGCATCAGCGGCGACGAGAACATCAACCCGGTCAGCAATACTGATCTGATCGAGCTGCGGCGGTATCTCGCGAGCACCGCGGAAGTCGGCGGCGTGGCGCGTTCGACGATCAACCTCAGCGATCAGGATCGGCCGCAACGCGTGAATGGCGCCTTCGTCAGTACGAATGTGTTTCACGTGCTCGGCATCGCACCGCTGCTCGGTCGGGATTTTTCCGGCGCCGATGAATACGAAGGCGCGCCGGCCACCGCGATGCTGTCGTATGAACTTTGGCAAAGCCGCTATGGCGGCGATGCGCAGATCCTTGGCCGGCAAGTGCGCGTGAATGCGCAGCCGGCAATCGTGATCGGCGTGATGCCGCAAAGTTTCAGCTATCCGAACCGCGAAGTCATCTGGCTCGCGGCAACGCTTTCCGATGCCGCCAGGCCGGACGATCATTCGTACTGGGTGATCCTGCGGCGACATGCCGATGCGATCGATGCCACTGTAAGCGCGGCGCTGGACACCTGGCTGGCGCAAGCCGCGCAGCGCGAGCCGGAACGTTTTCGCGGCCTGCGCGCAGGCATCGAACCGCTCGCTTACATGGCGGTCGAGCGCAGCATGCGTGCGATGTTGCGACTCATGCTCGGCAGCGTTTTTGTGGTGTTGCTGCTGGCCTGCGCAAACGCCGCGAATCTGCTGTTGACGCGCACGCTGAGTCGGCGTCAAGAGTTCGCGTTGCGCGTGGCGCTGGGTGCCACACGCAAGCGGCTGATTGGCCATCTGCTCGCTGAAAGTCTGCTGCTGAGCCTGCTCGCGACCGGCGCTGCATTGCTGCTGGCGCAGATCGGCATCGGCTGGCAACAACGCATGTTGCGCGCCGCGGATTTCGGCCCGCCGCTGTGGCTGCGTTTCGACCTGGATGGCACGGTGGTAGCGTTTGCTCTCGGCGCGGCCGTGCTCACCGCCCTCGCCAGCGGTTTGCTGCCGGCGTTACGCGCCGCCACCGCCGTCGCGAGCGGTTTGCGCGAAGGTGGACGCAACGTCGCGGGCGGCTCATTCGGGCGCATCAGCCGCATCCTCGTGATCGGCGAAGTCGCGCTGTCGTGTGCGCTGCTGATCAGCGTCGGCACGATGGTGCGCGGCATCGTCTCGATCGACCACATCGATCTCGGCATCGACACCGGCCACCTGCTCAGCGCGCGCATCGTGTTGCCGGAAAATGCCTACCCGAACACCGCGGCGCAATGGCAGCTTTACGAAAAACTCAGCGAGCACCTGCGTGCCGATGCGGGCGTGATCGATAGCAGTATCGGCACCGCACTACCCGGCACCTGGTTCAACGAAAGCCACGCCGTGTTACCGGCGGAAAACACCGTGCCCGGCGACAACAAATTGCCGCAGGCCAACTACGGCGCGGTCGACGATCATTTTCTCGCCGCCTACGGCATCGCGCTGCAGGAAGGCCGTTTTTTTGACAGTCGCGACCGTGCCGATGGTGATCGCACCGCGGTCGTCGATCGCCGTTTTGTCGAACGTTTCAGCAGCGATCAGCCAATTCTCGGGCGCCGCTTTCGGCTCGATCCGCGCGATCCGAATGCGGTCGTGGTGACGGTGGTCGGCGTGATTGGCGCGCTCACGCTGTCTGCGCCCGGCGATCAACCGCAACCGACGCTGCTGATCCCGTTGCGTCAGGGGCCGTTTCGTATCGCCAACATCGCGGTGCGCACGCGCGGTGATGCGCTCGCGTTCGCGCCGCGGCTCGACGAAATCATGCGTGCGATCGATCCCGACACACCGGTGTACTGGACGCGCGACTACGCCGCCGTGATCCGCAGCGTGTCATTCGGCGAGCGCATCGTCGCGCAAACCTTCGGCATCTTCGGCGTGATTGCGCTGGTGCTGGCCGGCGCGGGTTTGTATGGCGTGATGGCATTCGGCGTCGGCCAACGCACGCGCGAAATCGGCGTGCGCCGCGCGCTCGGTGCGAGCAGCACTAGCGTACTGCGCAACCTGTTCGGCCGCAGCTTCGTGCAGCTCGGGGTTGGCCTCGCCATCGGCATGGCCGGCGACATTCCGTTCGCGCAGCTGTTGAGCGAATCGCTGCACAGCATTCCGGCCAGCGATACCACGGTGGTGTCGAGCGCGCTCGGTATTTTGATTCTCGCTGCGGTGCTGGCGGTGACGATTCCAGCGCGCCGCGCGCTGCGGGTCGATCCGATGCTGGCCTTGCGCCAGGACTGAGGACACGACGATGTACGATGCATTGATTCAGGATCTGCGCTACGCCGTACGCACGCTGGTCGCACGCCCCGGCTTTACCGTCGCGGCATTGCTCACGCTGGCGCTCGGCATCGGTGCGAATACGCTGGTGTTCAGCCTGATCGACGGCATCTACCTCAAGGCGTTGCCGTTTCGCGATGCTGCCGCGCTGATCGATCTGAG
>JANXUW010000045.1 GCA_025351985.1 Pseudolysobacter sp. | reverse complement strand
GGAATCGCCGGCTAGTTAAAAATCAAAATGGATTCCAGCCTTCGCTGGAATGACGAGCCAACAGATTCTCGCTTGGCAATCGTCTATTTGGTCAGTATCAACTTGCCGTTGCGCGTCACCTGCAGGCGGTACTCAAGGCCGACATGCTCGATGACCAGTTCCCGATTTCCCCGCAGCAAGCCGCGGCTGTCGATTCGCGGCACCGGCGCGTTGCTTCTCGGATGATGTGCCGTCGTTTGGCGAATGGCCGTTGCGACGCTCAAATCGTGGGACGCCGCGACATTCGTGTTGCTGTCGATAGTTTCGAGCATGACTCTCTCCGGTGGATGTAGGAAATTGTAATGATAATCATTCTCATTTGATTGTCAATTGTGCCGCTTGGCAAAAGCGTGCAGGCGTTCCAGGACATCCTCGATACTGATCAGATCCATCACGCCGGGAAATTCGAGCTTGCGTCCCCAGGCCAGCGCGTGAGCGGGTTTGCCGACGAACTTGCGTGCCGCCGCGTCGTATTTGTCGACGCACCAGCGTCGCTCCGAATACGGCCCGCTGCGCGCCGGATTGCTCGCCGCGTGCAGGCCCAGAACCGACGTGCCGACCGCGTTGGCCAGGTGCATCGGGCCGGAGTCTGGCGTGAGCACCAGGCTCGCACGTTGCAGCAGGGCCAGCAGTTGCTTGAGTGTGTCCTTGCCGATCAGGTCGAGCGGCTTGGTTTGCATCTTCGCCAGAATCGCGTCGCCGAATTGCCGCTCGTAACGGCTCGGGCCGCCGCACAGCAAAATGCGCATGCCGAGTTCGCGGGCCGCGTGATCCATCACGGCGGCGTAGCGTTCCACTCGCCAGTTGCGCAGCGCATGACTCGAACAAGGGCTGACCAGCAAGGTCGGTTGCGTGCCGGGCAGATGCTTTTCCGCGACTTCGCGCGCGGCATCGGGAATCGGAATATCCCAACGCACCGAGTTTTGTTCGAGGCCGAGCGGTTCGGCGAAACTGCCGATCGCATCCAGCACGTGATCGCCACTGCGTGCCGCAATGCGCCGATTCACGAACAGACCATGCAAGTCCTTCGATCGCGCGCGATCGTAGCCGATGCGCACTGGCGCGCGGACGAGCGCACTCAGCAGATTCGAGCGCAACGCGACCTGCATATGCAACAGCACATCGAAACGTCGACCTTGCAGTTGGCGATAGACATCCCGATATCCCGATAAGCCACGCGCCTTGTCGAACACGATAAATTCGATTCCGCGGATATCACCCAGCAATTTGTGTTCGAGTTTTCCGATCAGCCAGGTGAGTTTGGTCTCGGGCCATGCGGCCTGCATTGTGCGCACCAATGGCAATACGTGCGTGACATCGCCGAGTGCCGAAGTGCGCAGCAGACAAATCGATTGCGGCGGATTGCTTGCGGAAAATGAGATTTCGGGCATCGCAGCTTGTTAGACTTCACAAAGCCAGACGGTCTGCTGGCGTTGAATGGAATGTACTCAAGCCCACCCCGATGATCCAGACAAAACTGCAACCCACCGCGACTGGCGCGATCCTGTTCGATACCGCCGTTGCGCCGCACGCCGACGAAGCCTGGTTCGACGCGGCGGCGTGGCGCGCGCGCGGCGTGTTGGGCGCGACGGGTCGTGGCCAGGCGTTGTTCGTCGATCTGCCGTTTGGGCCATGTGTATTGCGACATTACCGGCGCGGTGGCCTGATGGCGCGTTTGAATGCGGACAATTACCTCTGGATCGGTGCCAAGCGCACGCGTGCATTCCGCGAATTTCGTTTGCTGGCCGAGTTGCACGACGCCGGCTTGCCAGTTGCCGTGCCGGTCGCGGCGCGGTATCAGCGC
This sequence comes from Pseudolysobacter sp., assembly GCA_025351985.1. Classification (GTDB taxonomy): domain Bacteria; phylum Pseudomonadota; class Gammaproteobacteria; order Xanthomonadales; family Rhodanobacteraceae; genus Pseudolysobacter. The sequence goes on along the minus strand of JANXUW010000045.1, from coordinate 479 downwards.
GACGGTTTGCGTTATCGCGCCGATCTGATCACGCGCCAGGTTCTGAACAGCATGACCCTCGCGCAGCGCCTCGCCGCGCAATCGCTGGACAGCGAGATGGGTATTCGTATCGGCCGCTGCATCGCGGCGTTTCATGCGCGCGGAATCTGGCATGCCGATCTGAACGCGCACAATGTTCTGCTCGATGCCAGCGGCCAGCCGATCCTGATCGACTTCGATCGCGGTCGCCGACGTCGTGTCGACTATCATTGGCAACAGGCCAATATCGATCGCCTGCGTCGTTCGCTGCTCAAGCTCGGCGCGAAAGCGGGCGACAGTGCGTTCGAGCAAGGTTTCTGGCACCCGCTGCTGGCCGCCTATCACGCCACGCTCGGCGACAATACGTCGGTATCGGCTGACTCTCCGGGCAACGGCGGGCGCGTGTGAATTACCGGCTGCATTTTCTCGGCGTCGGTGCGGCGCATGCGCACGAACTCGGC
>JANXUW010000065.1 GCA_025351985.1 Pseudolysobacter sp. | reverse complement strand
TCGCGCGGCAGCGATGAACTCCTTGCCGAGGCGATGGATTTCACCGAGTCGACTGCCCGGCAACAATGCGAGCACCGGAGCGTCGTCCGGCAAATTCAGCGTCGCACGCGCGGCAGCACGATCGGGTTGAAGCGCAAACTGATCGGCCAGTGGATGGCCGACAAAACGTGCATTAACGCCGAAGCGCGCATAGATCGGCGGCTCCATCGGGAACAGGCACAACACCAGATCGGCATTGCGGCCCATTTTCTGCGCACGTTTTTCACGCCACGCCCAGATCGACGGACTGACGTAATGCACCGTGCGCATACCGGATTTTTTCAAGCGACGTTCGAGACCAAGATTGAAATCCGGCGCATCGATGCCGATGAAACAATCGGGTTGCAGCTCAAGCACACGACGTTTGACATCGCGCCGGATCGCGAGCAGTTCGGGCAGATGCTTGAGCACCTCGACGAGACCCATCACGCTGAGTTTTTCCGCCGGATACCACGCGTCCATTCCCGCGGCGATCATGCGCGGACCACCAATGCCGACAAAATGTGCATCCGGATGAAGTCGACGCAAGGCATCGATCAGGCCCGCGCCGAGCAGATCGCCGGAGGCTTCGCCCGCGACCAATGCAAAACAGCGCGGACGATTCGAAGCGGATGCGGCCATGGACGATTCGATGCGGCTGTGCAGGCTCAGCGCGCGATCGAACGCTGGCTGAGCCCAAGAAAATCCACGAGCGCCTGGATGTCTGGCGCACCGCTTGCTGCGACGCTGAGTTTTTCGCGCGCCTCGCTGAGCGGCAGGCCGGATTTGTAGAGGATCTTGTACGCGCGCTTGATCGCGAGTATGCGCTCGGCATCGAAACCGCGGCGCTTCAAACCCTCGTTGTTGATGCCGCGCGGTTCGGCGAACTGACCGGCCACGAGCACATACGGCGGCACGTCGCGATTGATCGCGGAATACATCGCGGCAAACGCGTGCGCGCCGATCTTGCAGAACTGGTGCACGCCGCAAAAGCCGCTGAGAATGACCCAGTCGGCGACTTCGACATGCCCGGCCAGCGTCGCGTTGTTGCTGAAAATGGTGTGGTTGCCGACGATACAATCGTGCGCGATATGCACGTAGGCCATGATCCAGTTGTCATTGCCGATGCGTGTCGCGCCGCCTTCGCCGGTGCCGCGATTGATGGTGCAGAATTCGCGGAACACGTTGTCATCACCGATGATCAACTCGCTGCGCTCGCCGGCGAATTTCTTGTCTTGCGCTGCGGCGCCGAGCGAGGCGAATTGCCAGATGCGATTGTTCTTGCCGATACGCGTCGGCCCTTCAATCACCACATGCGGACCGATCTCCGTTCCCGCGCCGATTTCCACATCGGCGCCGACGACGCTATACGCACCGATGCGGACATCGGCAGCGATTTTTGCACTGCGATCAATTTGCGCGCTGGGATGAATCATGACGGCGGCGGCCTCGGACAACGGGGAGTCGGACGGGTGAGAATCAGGCATCAACCGGACGCTCCGCACAGAGCATTTCCGCCTCGGCGACCTGCTTGCCATCGACCGATGCGTGGCAATGGAACAGGCACATGCTGCGCAAGGTGCGCTTGAGTTCCACGTCGAGCACGACCTGATCACCCGCGGTGACGATTTGCGAGAAACGCGCGTTGTCGACCTTGACCAGATAGAACAGTGACTTTTTAGCCGCGTCGGGATCGCGCGAAAGCATTACCAGCAGCCCCGACGCCTGCGCGAGCGCCTCGACGATCAACACGCCAGGCATGACCGGATGGCCCGGGAAATGACCCTGGAAAAACGGTTCGTTGATGGTCACGTTCTTGTACGCGCGCAGGCTTTTGTGCGCTTCGAATGCGGTGACGCGATCGACCAGCAAAAACGGATAACGATGCGGCAGCAACGCGGCGATGCCGCTCGCGTCGATCGGCAGTGCAGGGGCGCCGGGTTTGGGAGCGTCCGTCATTATTTTTTTTCCTTTTCGAGAACGTGAAGGCGTCGGGCAAGATCGTCCAGATGTTTGTAGCGAGCCGCGTTGCGACGCCACGCGCGATTTTCCTGGACGGGCGTACCCGATGAATATTCGCCGGCGGTGGTGAGTGAGTGAGTGACCAGCGTGCGCGCTGTCACGGTGATACGGTCGGCCAGTTCGAGGTGGCCGAGAATACCGGCGCCGCCGCCGATCAGGCAGTAGCGGCCGATCCTGGCGCTGCCGGCCACCGCGGCACAACCGGCCATCGCGGTGTGCGCGCCGATCACGACGTTGTGCGCGATCTGGATCTGGTTGTCGAGCCGCACGTCTTCTTCGAGCACGGTGTCGCCGAGTGCGCCGCGGTCGATCGTGGTATTCGCGCCGATTTCGCAATCGTCACCGATGCGCACGCCGCCGAGCTGCGGCACCTTGATCCAGTGATCGCGATCGAAGGCGATGCCAAAACCATCCGCGCCGAGCACTGCGCCGGGATGAATCAGCACGCGTTGACCGAGAGTGACATTGGCAACCAAGGTCACTCGTGCGACCAGCCGTGTTTCCGCGCCGATGCGGCAACGCGGTCCGATGATGCAGCCCGGCCCGATGATCGCGCCGCCGTCGATCACGGTATCAGCGGCGATCACGCACAAAGCGCCGATGCTGGCGTCTGCGGCGATCTGCGCGCCGGCCTCGACCACCGCGCTCGCATGCACGCCGGGCGTGGCGGCAGGTTTGGGGTCGAACAGCGCCGCGATCTTGGCGAACGCGACGTAAGGATCACGCGCGATCAATGCCGGCGCATTGCTCAGTGCGACATCCTCGCCACGCAATACCACGGCGCCGGCACGCGTTACGGCGAGCTGGCTGCGATAACGTGGATTGGCGAGAAACCCGAGCTGTTGCGGGCCCGCTTCGGCCAGGCTGGCCACGCCATGGATGGTGAAATCACCATCACCGTGCACATTCAGATCGAAACGCGCCGCCAGTTCTTTCAGCGCATAAGCCGCGCTGGATATGGGTGTAGCCGGTACATTCAATTCCGCTGAGGTCATGCGCGCAGCATTCATGGCGGATTCGACTTGGTGCGACTGGCATCGCTCTGGGCTTCGCGCTTGAGGCGCTCCAGCACCTGCTCGGTGATGTCGATGCGGCTGCTGGCGTAGATAACCGGACTCGGCAAGATCAAATCGTAACCCTGTTCGCGCGCGTATTCGATCACGCTGTTGTTGATTTTCTGCCATACCCGATCGCGTTCGGCGCCGGCGCGGCTATTGAGTTCGGCGCGCAGGTCTTCGCGCGTGCGTTTGATGTTGCGTTCCAAAGCATCGACCTCGCGCTTTACCGCATCGACCTCGCTTGGTGATGCGGCTTCCTGGCGCTGACGCAAACTCGCGAGCTTGGTTTCATCGGCTTTCAGCGCTACGTCGCGCGCAGCGAATTCGCGCTCGAGTTTGCTGCGGCTTTCGGCCATCTGCGGGGCATTGTCGAGCAGCCGTTTGACATCCACGTAACCGAGCTTGGGCGCGGCATTCTGGGCGAACGCCAGCGCTGGCAGCAGCGCCAGTAGACTGAGCAGGGCATAAAAAAAATGCGGTCTGCGAGCGCTGCGTATCACCCTCGGTTCTCCTCGGGATCAGCCCATGAGCCGGGCTCGGGGGGCATGTCCTTTATACCTGAGCATTCGTTGCCTTGCCTAGAATTGCGAGCCGAATGTGAACTGCAGCGTTTCAGTCTGATCACCGACTTTCTTGCGAATCGGGCGTGACAGGTTGATCACGATCGGCCCAACCGGCGCTTGCCAGCGGAACGACAGACCTGCCGACGCGCGCAAGTCGTCAAACGAGAAATTGTTGGTGGTCTTCAGAACGCCGTTCTGCGCGATATTGCTGTTGAAAACGTTACCCACATCGAGGAACGCGGACAGGCGTGTCGTCGTGTTGTCGTCCTTGACGAACGGGGTTGGGAAGATGACTTCAGCAGAGGCCACGGTCTTGAAGGCGCCGCCCAGCGGCTGCGCGTAACCGGCGTAGCTCTGCACGAGATCCAGCGACGACGCCGAGGGCCCGAGGGTATTGTCCTTGAAACCGCGTACGTCGGCGACGCCGCCAGCATAGAAGTTTTCATAGAATGGCAGGCCGAAATTGTGCTTGTCGCTGCCGTAACCATCGCCATAACCGATCGTCGCCGATCCCTGGAAAGTAAGCCGGTCGGTGATTGGAAAATACTGGGTATATTTGCTCACCAACTTGTAATAACTGAGCGTCGATCCGGGCAATGTGAGTTCGGCCGACAACTGCAGCAGCGAGCCGTGGGTCGGATTGAAAAACTTGTTGCGCGTATCGTGCGACCACGACAACTCCGTGCTCCACTGGTGGAACGTTTTCAGAGGTGTCGGAATACCCTTGTTGACGAGCGTGATGTAGTTAATGATCTCGTTAGGGGTGGCGCCGTCGAAGGTAGTGATACGCGTCTTGTCGACACCGAGTTTCACATTGACCGTATCCGATTCGCTGACCGGAATACCGAGGTAGGTGCTGAACGATGCCGTATCACTGAGGTATTCGGCGATGTTGGCCTGGCTCTGATCCAGCTTGCGCAAGCTGATGTCGTAGCCGATGCTGATGCCGTCATCGGTCAGGTATGGGTTGAAGTACGAGATGTCATAACGTTTCTCGTAATAGCTTTGCGATACGGTGAAAGCGGCGCGATCACCCGAGCCGAACAGGTTGTTCTGGCTGACCGAGACGCTGGCGATGAATTTCTGCACCTGCGAATAACCCAGGCCGAACGTGAAACTGCCCGACGATGTTTCTTCGATCGTGACATTCAGATCGACCTGATCATCGGTGCCGGGGACACGCGGTGTGGTGATGTCCACCTTCTTGAAATAGCCCAGGCGCTGCAGGCGAATCTTCGAGCGATCGATTGCGGCCTGCGAATACCATGCGCCTTCGAGCTGGCGCATTTCGCGACGGATGACTTCGTCGGCGGTATTGGTATTGCCTTTGAAATTGATGCGATGCACGTAGACACGTTTGCCCGGCGTGATCACGAAGTTGATCGCGACCTCGCGTTTCTCGCGATCGACCGTCGGTACGGGCGTCACTTCGGCAAACGCATAACCGATATTGGCGAGCACGCCGGTCATCGCTTCGGCGGATTTTTCGAGCTTGTTGCGCGAGAAAATTTCATTGCTGTGGATCTTGATCAGCTTGCGCAGGTCGTCTTCTTTCAGGATCAGATTGCCGGACAGCGTGATGTCGGCCACCTTGTAGATTTCGCCCTCGCGCACACTCGCAACGATGTACATGTTGCGCTTGTCCGGACTCATGCTGACTTCGGTCGAATCGGT
>JANXUW010000007.1 GCA_025351985.1 Pseudolysobacter sp. | reverse complement strand
CTGCGCGATCTCGGGCCGCGCCTGCGCTTGTGGAGTCGTGCCAGAACCATCGCCGCATTGCGCCAGCGCTTGAACGATGCCGGCGATTTGCCGGGGCCGAGCATCACCTTGATCGGCTCGGGCGATTTCCACCATCTCGCCACATTGCTCATGGCGCGCGCGCGCGAACCGTTCACCTTGATCCATTTCGACAACCATCCGGACTGGGTGCGTCTTGCGCCGCGCTGGCATTGCGGATCGTGGATCAACCAGGCACTGAAGCTGCCGCACGTCGCGAAAATAATCACGCTCGGCGTGTGCAGTGATGATCTGGTGCGGCCGGATCTGAAAGGCGGCAATCTGCCCGCGCTCGAACGCGGCGCGCTGGATTTGTATCCGTGGAATCACGCGCCGTCGAAAGTCTGGCGGCGTGTCATCGACGGTCCGGGTCGGCATTTTGCGGACGGCCATATTCACTGGCAGAACCTCGTCGAGGCCGATCTCGATCAGCAGCTCGCCGCGATCATCCGGCAAATCCCGACCGAGGCGATCTGGATCACGATCGACAAGGACGTGCTGGCCGAAGATGACGTCGTGACCAACTGGGATCAGGGCCAGATGCGCCTGCCGGCCTTGCTGCGCATGATCGAGCTGATCGGTAGCGCCAAGCGCATTCTTGGTGCGGATATCTGCGGCGAATACGCCGCGCCGAATTTCAGCAATGCGCTGAAGCGTTTCGAGGTGCGCATGGATCAGCCGCAGCGCGGCGACGTGGGCGCCATGCTTAAGCAGAACGAAAGCGTCAATCGGCTATTGTTGGCAACGATCAATACTGCCGCAGGCGCGCGTTGAACCAATGATCTTGATGTTTGTGCTTCTTCTCGGCGCGGTGCTGTGCGATGTCACGGGCCAGGTATGTTTCAAGCTCGGATTGAACGCCGATGAAGCGCCGCCGATTCCGGGTCCGCTCGGGTTTGTGATGGCGCTGGTGCGCTCGCCGTGGGTAGTGATCGGTGTGGGTGTGTATATTTTTGAATTCGTGATCTGGTACGCGGCGCTGACGCTTGCGCCACTGAGCCTGGCCTTTCCGTTCGCCGCCCTGTCGTATTGCGGCGTGGTGCTGGCGAGCAAGTTTATTCTGCACGAGCAAGTATCGCGACAGCGCTGGCTGGCGACCGTGGTGGTCGCGATCGGCGTGGCGCTGGTGTGTATTCCTTGAGCGTTTCTTCATACGATCCGGTGCTGTTGCGATGATCAAGAAAGCCGACTTTTTCCTGCCGGGCGGACGCTCCGGCGTACTGCTGATTCACGGCCTTACCGGCACGCCGGCGGAAATGCGTTTTGTTGGCAAGGGTTTGCATCGCGCCGGTTTCACCGTGCACGGCATGCAGCTTGCCGGCCATTGCGGCGATACCGCCGATCTGCTCAAGACCGGCTGGCGCGACTGGTATCGCAGTGTCGGCGAAGCGGCTGATGAATTGCGCGGCAAGGTCGATCACATGTTTGTCGCGGGGTTGTCGATGGGCGCCTTGCTCGCGCTCAAACTCGCGGCCGATCGGCCGAACGATGTCGACGGACTCGGGCTATATGGCACAACATTCGTCTACGACGGCTGGGCGATTCCGCGCATCGCAAAACTGTCGTTCCTGCTGCCGCTGATCACGCCGTTTGGTATTGGCCGTGGCCGCAGTTTCCAGGAAGCCGAACCGTACGGCATCAAGGATCAGCGCATCCGCGATCGTATCGCCAGCAGCATGCTCGGCGGCGACAGCGCGGCGGCGGGTTTGCCGGGCAATCCGTGGCCGTCGTTGTCGCAGTTCTATCGGCTGGCATTCCGCATGCGCCGCGAAATTTCGAAAGTGCGTGCGCCGAGCCTGATCATGCACGCCGCCGAAGACGATATCGCCAGTCCGCGCAATGCGCGCAAGGTCGCGCGTGGCGTGTCCGGCCCGGTCGAAACCGTGTTGCTGAAGGATAGTTATCACATGATCACGGTTGATCAGGAACGCGACAAGGTGATCGAACGTTCGGCCAATTTCTTCTCGCGCATCGCCGCCGGACGACTCGGTGAACCGGTGGCATATCCGGTCACGGCAGCCCTCGCCAGCGACTGATGGATGTCATCGTCGCCGAATCCATCACGGCATTTACGCGCGAGGAATGGAATCGCCTGTTTCCGGCAGAGCTGGAGGACTGGTCGTATTATCACGCCGTCGAGCATGCCGGACTGACTGATTTCAACTACCTGTATTTCGCAGTGCGCGCAGACGGCGTTTTGCGTGCGGTGGTGCCAGCATTCCTGACCGACTATCACCTCGATACCACGTTGCAGGGCGGCTTGCGCAAGATCACCGATGCGATCAGTCGGGTATTTCCGCGGCTGCTGCGGCTGCGTTTGTTGTCGCTAGGTTCGCCGGTCAGCGAAGTTTGTCATCTCGGTTTTGCGGCAGACTGCACACCGGCGGAACAGGCCCGTTTGCTCGCAGCGATCCTGGCGAAAGTGGAAGATCAGGCGCATGCACGACGCATCGGCATGGTCGCGATCAAGGATGCCGGCGAAGCGCAAGACGATTTATGGGCCGATGCCGGCGCGGTCGCCGGTTTGCGCCGTCAGCCGGGATTGCCGACGGCGAGTCTCGATCTGCCGTATAAAACGCTCGACGAATATTTCGCTGCGCTCAGTGCCGGCACGCGCAAGGATATGCGCCGCAAACTCAAGAACGCGACGCCGATACGCGTGGAATGGCGGCACAATATCGATGACATCCAGCAACAGGTTTTGCGTCTGTATCGTGCGACTTACGAGAACGCCGAACTGCAATTCGAGGAACTCACCCAGGCGTATTTCAGCAACGTATTGCGTGAGCTCGGTGAGCGCGCCAGTTGCGTCACCTATTGGCTGGATGAGCAATTGATCGCGTTCAACCTGGTGCTGCACGACGAGCAACGCCTGCTCGACAAGTTTTTTGGCATGGATTACGCCGTGGCGCGCAAGTACAGCTTGTATTACGTGAGCTGGATGGAAAACGTGCGTTATTGCCTGGCAAATCGCATTCCGCTGTATCAAAGCGGGCAGGGATTGCATCACGAAAAACTGCGCCTCGGCAGTCGTCTTGCGGCGAACTGGTTGTGGTATCGCCATCGC
>JANXUW010000719.1 GCA_025351985.1 Pseudolysobacter sp. | reverse complement strand
CTCTACACCCTCGGCAACGATGTCGGCGCCAATCGCACGTGCGACGGCGACAATCGCCTGCACCATGGCGAAGCAGCGCGGCTGATCCAGATCCTGGGTGAAATTCTGCTCGAGTTTGATGGTATCGAAGGCCAGCCGGTGCAGATGCGAAAAGTTCGAATATTCCGTACCGAAATCGTCTACCGCAACACGAATATTCACCGCGTGGCAGCGCTGAATAAGCTCTTCAATCTGGTGGTAATCCAGAAAAACGCTTTCGGTGACTTCGAGCCTGATCCATGCCGTGTCGATTCCATTTATGGCAGCGCAGGCAATAATCCGATCGACGAAGGCGGCACTACTCAACGCACGCCCCGAAACATTCAGTGCGACGTACGGCATCGGCGAACAGCCACGATCTGCGAGTGCACGCAAGGCCACGCATACTCGCTGCAGGGCATAGTCGCCCAACACCACGATCAAAGAGGTTTCTTCCGCCAACGCAATAAATTGCTTTGGCATCAGGTTGCCGAGTTCAGCATGCGGCCAGCGCATGAGGGCCTCATAACCGACGACACGACCGTCGGCGATTGCGCCTATGGGTTGCCACAATACTTCGAGTACGCCTTGCTCAAGTGCTTCGCGCAATTGCGCTTCGAGACGAAGTTTGGCGATGGCCGAAGTCACAACGGAGTCGCTGGAGCCAATGTCGTCGGGCTCTGCAATCGCACCGGACTCGAGCATCTCCAGAGCGAGGCGAAAACGCGAAAGTTGTCGCTGTAGCAGTGCGCACACTATCGGATCGGCGTTTTCCAAGCGTTCGACGATTTGCTCACGCGTGATAATTTGCAAGACGCAGTCCGTGATTGCGGTGGCGGTCAATCGTCGCGTACCGCCATCGATCAACTCCATTTCACCGAACATTTCGCCGCTGCTAAGAGTCGCGACAGGTATTTGGATTCCATCGCGACGAATGGAAATTTCGACACTGCCGTTCACAATCAAGAATGCACCAGAAGGCATATCGCCTGGTCCATAGACTTCAGCGTCTTTCTCAAATGTCCTGCGGTACGAGCTCATCAGCGCCAACGCTCACGACCAAGAGAGACAAAGAACTTTATACCACCCCTTTACGCAAAAAAACGGGGCCGTTACGGCCCCGTTTTTCTATCGCGATCTCAAACTACGTTAGCGATTTGCATCAAGGACATGATCCCGCAGGATTGGGGGTACAGGTGAAGTTCGCCGTACACGTTATGGGGCTGCTGCTTGCGGTGAACACCGAAGTGCCACCAGTGGCAGCCGCCGAACCCGTACATCCGCCCGCCCAACCGCTGAAGCTGGTCTTGCCGACAGTCCCAACTGCGCTTGCCGTGATCGTCACTGTTGTCCCCTGATCGAACGTATTCGGGCAACTGACAGGGGCGACGCCGGAAATGGTACACCCAGCTGTAATCGGCTTGTTCGCTGCCCGGCCGGTAATCACTAGTTTGCCGGCAACCGGATTGACGCCACTCGTATCGTTCGCAACCACCGTGACTGTAGACGTCGGCGGCGTTGGGCAGCCCGACGCGGCTGGGTCGTTGATGCATGTATTGGTGCCCGTGACATTAACCTTGGCAATTGCGCCGTCGGCCGCTGTGAATGTACAGGAGCCGGTCAACGGCGTTACCGGCGCATCCAGCCCGGGGGCGGAGATTCGGGTCAGACTCGTACCTGGACCTGCACCCGGACTGCCAGTGGGCAAGAGGGTCGTGATTGAAATCGTACCGGTACAGGTGCCCGAGATCGCCACTCCGTTAATCGGAGTGCCGTGATCGTCGGTCAGCGTCAGCGTGAGCAAGTCATTACTCGGGCTGATGAAGGCGGATGGCGAGGCTTGCAATACCGGTGCGCCCCCAACCGAGATCTTGACCGTGACCTGTTTCCCGTCTGCAGAAATCACGACGTCAGGCTGCGAGGTGCCTGCATTGGTAAGACCACTGGTTACGACGATACCCGTGGTGCAGCCACTGGCATTGGTCGGATTATTAAAACGACCTGCCGGGTTACCATCTATCGTCCCCGAGCCGCTACCGAGATTTTCAAACGCAAAATCCACCTCTTGTTGCGCCATCGGCTGTGACAACGCATCCTTCACGCACGCCAGCAATGTCGTGGTCGTGTTACCAACGATCGTGGAAGGCACGGAGAGTGCGGCTGGTGCCACGCCTGGATAGCCCGAGGCTGCAACCTCACCGACGGTCTTGGTGCCTGTAGCCGTACCCACACTGCCTTGCGCCCAGACGTAAGCGTATTGACCGATGTGTGATGCTGCGTAAGTCATGAAAGCCGTGGCGACACCTACTGAATTGGTGGTTGCTGTGGCGGTGATATTGCCCGCAGTAGCATGGCCAATCACGTAAG
>JANXUW010000697.1 GCA_025351985.1 Pseudolysobacter sp. | reverse complement strand
ATCCGCGAGTGCGCAAGGTATCAGCGTGACGGATGAAGCGATGGCGATGGAAAAAGTCGGCATACGACCGCTATTGGTCGAAGGCAGCGAAGACAATATCAAGGTCACTACGCCGGCTGATTTGATGTTGGCGGAATTTCTGTTGCAGCGTTTGTAAATCGTAGTCGGTCGATGCAGTACGTTAACGAAGGCCTGAGCTAGCCTTTGCTCGTCATTCCAGCGCAGGATGGAATCCATTTCGACCTTGCCCTGTTACGGGCATAGTTTCGTCAGCTTGCGCCGAAAATCAAAATGGATTCCAGCCTGCGCTGGAATGACGAATCTTTTTTAGCCTTCGCGCGTCAGCCGAGAAAGTCGCGCGCCATCGGCATCCACACGCAATACGCTGCCTTGCTCGTACCAGTCGCCGAGCACGACTCGCTTCGCCGCTTTGCCGTCAACTTTCAACGCATGCACAAACGGCCGATGGGTATGGCCGTGGATCAATCGATGCACGCCATGTTCGCGCAAGATCGCGTCGACAGCGTTCGTATTCACATCCATGATGTCGGGTTTTGCACTGGCGGTATGCCGCTGACTTTCGGCGCGTGCGCGCGCAGCGAAATCGCGCCGTGCCGTGAGCGGTTGCGCGAGAAAATTCTGCTGCCAGACCGGATTGCGCACATGTTCGCGAAATTTCAGGTAAGCGTGATCGTCGGTGCACAAGGTATCGCCGTGCATCAGCAGCGTTTTTTCGCCGTGCAAATCGATCACTGTCGGATCGCTCAGTAGCGTTATTCCGGCGCGCTGGGCGTAATCGCGGCCCAGCAAAAAATCGCGATTGCCATGCATGAAAAATACCGGCACACCGGTATCACTGAGCGCACGCAATCCACCGCTGATTTGCGTCGCGAGTTCGGCATCGTCGTCATCGCCGATCCAGCTCTCGAACAGATCGCCGAGGATATACAGCGCGTCCGCATCGCGCGCTTCACCGCCAAGAAAATCCTGGAACAGTTCGGCAATCTGCGGGCGGCTTGCATCCAGATGCAGGTCGGAAATGAACAGCGTGCTCATGGGTTTTATCCAGCAAAGAAAAACCGCCGATCTGCATGATGCAGGATCGGCGGCTCGGGTTTCAGCGCAAGCAGTGCAGCGGTTTATTTCACCAGTTCGGCTTTCTCGATCACGATCGGCGTGGTCGGCACATCGCTCGGCAACGGACCCTGCGGGCCCGTCGGTGCAGCGGCCATCTTGTCGACGACATCCATGCCGGCGACAACTTTGCCGTACACGCAATAACCCCAATTCGCCTCGCTGACGTAATCCAGACGCTGGTTATCGACCAGGTTGACGAAAAATTGTGCGCTGGCCGAATGCGGGTCGCCGGTGCGCGCCATCGCGAGCGTGCCGCGCAGGTTCGACAAGCCGTTATTGGCTTCGTTGTGGATCGGCGCACGCGTGCGCTTCTGCTGCAGATCCTTGCTGAAGCCTCCGCCTTGCACCATGAAACTTGGAATCACGCGATGGAAAACCGTACCGCTGTAGAAACCGTCCTTGACGTACTGCAGGAAATTCTCGACCGTTTTCGGCGCCTTGTCCGGATACAGCTCGACGGTGACATTGCCCAGGCTCGTGGTGAATTTCACTTTCGGATTGCCAGTGCTCTTGCCAGTATCGGCCGGTTTTGTTGCATCGGCGGGTTTTGCTACTGCTTTGGCGGGCACAGGTGCAGTCACCGGTTTGGCCGGCGCTGCGGCCTGATCGGCGGCGAAGGCGGGGCTGATGGCGAAAGCGAGGACTAACAAAAGCTGCTTGAGCATGCGGGACTCCATGCGTTGTGAGGATAAGAACGCCCATGATAGCTGCTCGCGTGCGGCGATAACACCGCTGCATGCGCAACGTCAGCGCGATGTCAGCTTGATGGCACATCCTGCATTCATCGCGAATGCGGCAGAGTAGTCCTCCCGCAAATCTTAGCGGGTCGTCAGCGCGAGCAAACTTTAAAAGGAACACGATGAATTGCAAATTGCGAACCAGGTACAAACGGCTTTTCGTATTGAGCGTTTGTCTTGCATTTTCTTCATCGCTACTCGTGACATCGGCACTTGCCGCGACTAGCGTTTCGCAGGAAACGCTGGTGTTCGTGCGCCACGCCGAAAAGCCGGACGACGCGCATGAAACCGGCCAGCTCACCTGCCAGGGGCAGAATCGTGCGTTGGCGCTACGTGAGGTTTTGCTGGCGCGTTACGGCACGCCAGATTTCATTTTTGCGCCGCAGCCGGCGTCGAATCAGAGCGATGCCGGCGTGGATTATTATTCGATGCGTCCGCTGGCGACGATGACCCCGCTTGCCGTGGCCGCGGGTCGCCCGCTCCGGCTCGATTTCACGACCAAGGATATCGCCGGCCTGCAAAAGGAAGTGATGAAGTCGGCCTACAACAATGCGCTGGTATTCGTCGCCTGGGAACACACCTACATGGATCAGTTGGTCGCGAATCTGGTGTCACAAAATGGTGGCGATGCGAGCCAAGTGCCGGTGTGGACTAGCGACGATTTCGACAGTATTTTTGTAGTGACGTTGAACCATTCTGGCAGCGGCCCCGCAGTGACTT
>JANXUW010000679.1 GCA_025351985.1 Pseudolysobacter sp. | reverse complement strand
AAGACACTGCGGACGTGGAAGCCAGATTATCGAGGACATTCGGCGGCTGAGACTTGGTTTCGGCATGGTCTGCCCACGAGAAATCTGGGGTGACGCCGGAAAGTGCATAATCGCGCCAGCGGGCAATTATTGATGAAGCATCGGAAGGCGAGGCGTTGATCGAGGCAAAACTGCCCGAATCAGCAATAAGAGATGCTGCAGATAATGAATCATTGGCTGCCGCAGACAAGGAAAGCGAGAGCGTCAGGCCAAAACTGACTGCTCCCGCTAACTTTCGCTCCGCCCTGAATTTGCCCTGCATCGCCCTGCTCGCGATTCCGTGCTATGTAATGATGGGTTGATCATTGCAAAAAAACAACAGCGTGTCAAGCGCGCAACAGAAAATATTCATGCGTCGTACCTACCGTCGAAATCCTTATCGAAATTGATATCGGTCAAGCTATTGAGTGCAGTTCAAACTGTCTACACTTGATCCTGATCGTTGCATTTATACAACAGAGTGATTGGCATGAACACCTGCATTCCCGTGGTTCTCAGTGTGGCCGGATCCGACTCCAGCGGCGGCGCCGGATTACAAGCCGACTTAAAGACCTTTGCGGCTTTCGGAGTGCACGGAGCCAGTGTTGTGACCGCAATAACGGCGCAGAATACGCGCCGTGTCGAGGCTGTTTTTCCTTTACCGGCACAACAAATCGTGGCCCAGCTACGCGCTGTGCTGGACGATATTCCAGTGAGTACGATAAAACTTGGCATGCTCGGCAATGCCGAGTGTGTACGTGCGGTGATCCAATGCTTGCGCGAACATCATTTCGCTCACGTCATACTGGATCCGGTGATGATTTCGACCTCGGGTGACCGGTTGCTCGACCAGGCAGGAATCGACTTGTTGCGGAACGAGCTAATGCCGTTGGCGAGCGTTGTCACGCCAAACGTCCCGGAAGCTGAATGCCTGCTCGGCAGGCGGCTGCATTCGCAAACCGACATGCGGGCTGCAGCACAGGAATTGCGTGGACTGGGTTGCGCTGCCGTGTTACTCAAGGGCGCGCACATGGAGGGAATCGAGGTGGAAGATTGGTACGTCGACGCAAATCAAAGCCTGTGTTTTCGCCATCCGCGCCTGCAGATCGAAGGACATGGCACAGGCTGCACTCTGGCCTCCGCACTCGCTGCCGGACTCGCGCTCGGCCACTCACACAAGCGGGCTGCAAGCGATGCGATTGATTATGTGCAAGCCGGACTAACCTCGGCGATCCATCCAGGAAAAGGTTCGGCGGTACTCGGTAACTTCCGCTCGCCGCACGACCGATTCATGAATTGAAGTCCCGACGAGGATCGGCCGCCGATACGACTTCGTCAAATCCGATCAACCTAACAGCGTGCCATTGCTGCCTCGATCCAGATATCACCAACAACCCGCAGCGAGCTGGACTAAGCCGCCTTGCTGCCCTGACTGCGTACGCTTTCGATCAATGCGTCGGCAAATGAATCGGTACTGCCGCTTCCGCCGAGATCCGGAGTTACTCGATCTTTTCTGTTCAGCACATCACGGATGGCATTGCGCAACCGTGCTGCCTGATCTTCCATGCCGAGATGACCGAGCATCTGACACGCGCCCAGCAATAAAGCGCACGGATTGGCAATACCTTTGCCGGCGATATCGGGGGCGGAGCCGTGTACCGCCTCGAATATGGCGGCTTCGCTACCGATATTTGCGCCCGGCGCAAGGCCAAGGCCACCGACCAGACCGGCACATAAATCGGAGATGATGTCACCAAACAAATTGGTCGTGACGATCACATCGAACTGCATCGGGTTCATCACCAACTGCATGCAGGTATTGTCGACGATCATTTCGTTGCAGACGATTTCCGGATATTCCTGCGCCACTTCACGCGCGACCTTCAGAAACAGTCCTGATGTGGTCTTCATGATATTGGCCTTGTGCACGACCGTGACCTTCCGGCGACCGCTGCGGCGCGCGAGTTCGAACGCATAACGCACGATACGTTCGCTGCCGCGGTGGGTCACGCGAATCTGCGACAACGCAACCTCGCCATCCGCCGACAAGGTCTGGCCTTCCGCGCCGTATGCGCCCTCGGTATTTTCGCGCACGGTGATGATATCGATGCCGTCGTAACGCGCCTTGGTGCCAGGAAAGGTAATCGCCGGTCGCACATTGGCGTAAAGGTCAAAACGCTTGCGCAGCTCTACGTTGAGCGATGAAAATCCGCCACCGATCGGCGTGGTCAAGGGACCCTTCAAAGCAACGCGATACTTGGTGATTGCCTCGATGGTCGCTGCAGGCAAAAGCTCGCCGTGTTTTTCTTGCGCGGAAAGACCGGCATCGACAAAGTCATAATGCAATCCACAGTCCATTGCATCGAGCACGCGCAGACTCGCATTGGTGATTTCCGGACCG
>JANXUW010000641.1 GCA_025351985.1 Pseudolysobacter sp. | reverse complement strand
TGGCCTGAAGCCGCCGCATATCATCAGCGAAACCGGCCGTGCGATGGTGGCGCATCACGCCGTGTTGGTCACCAATGTCAGCGACATCGAGCGCGCGCCGGAAGGCGGCATCCCGCCGGCCGATGCGGATGAGCCGGCGGTGTTGCGCCGCTTGCGCGAAATCCACGGTGAGATCGACACGCGTTCGGTGATCGAGCTGTATCACGAGGCGCAACATCAATGGTCCGAAGGCCATGCACTGTTTGCACTGGGCCAGCTTGGCTTGCGCCAGCGCGCGCGACTGGACGACCTGTACTACGCCATCGTCAACGCGTTGCGCGCGCGCCTGAAGCCGGAAGAGCGCGCGCATCGGCAGGCGCTGGATGAATTGAATGAGAAGTTGGTCGACAAATACTTTGTGAACTTTTCCATTTTTGAATCGATCCCGGATGCGTGGGCGATCGACCAGATTTTTCCGATCGTGCCGATTGCCGGATTGGATCGCGCACCGGACCGACGCGGTGTGATTGCCGATCTGACTTGCGATTCCGACGGCCGTATCGATCACTACGTCGATGCCGATGGCGTCGATGTGAGTCTGCCGCTGCATGCGCCCGAGCCGGGCAAGCCGTATCGCCTGGGGATTTTTCTGGTCGGCGCGTATCAGGAAGCGCTCGGCGATATCCACAATCTGTTCGGCGATACCGATGCGGTCAACGTGCGCCTGAATGCGAGCGGCGGTTTCGAGTTCTCGCACTTGCGTCGCGGCGATACCACCGACCTCATGCTCGATTACGTCGGCTACGATCTCGCGGAATTGCGCAGCACCTATCGCGACAAACTCGTGCAGGCCGGTATCGCGCCGGACGAAGCGCAGAAACTCAATACAATCCTCGAAGCGGGATTGACCGGCTACACCTATCTAGCGGAATCGAACGATGACTGAGTTGAAGGTTGGATTTATCGGCCTGGGCGCGATGGGCGTGGCGATGGCCACGCATTTGCAGCACCTCGGTTTGCTGGTCGCGGTCGGCAATCGCACGTTTGCCAAGGCGCAGAAACACGGCGATGAATTGCACGTTGCTGCGCCCGCCGACAATGCCGCGCTCGCAGCGCTTTGCGATGTCGTTGTTTTGTGCGTCACCGCCGATGCCGATGTGTTGGCGATCTGCGCCGATCTTGCGCCGGCGCTGAAGCCCGGCAGCATCGTCATCGATCATTCGACAGTGTCGTCGGAAACGGCGAAACACGCGCAAAAAATCCTCGCG
The DNA here is from genome assembly GCA_025351985.1 of Pseudolysobacter sp. GTDB lineage: Bacteria > Pseudomonadota > Gammaproteobacteria > Xanthomonadales > Rhodanobacteraceae > Pseudolysobacter. The sequence continues at coordinate 1,061 of JANXUW010000641.1, read as the reverse complement.
TTGCATCGCTGCGATTTTCTGGATGCGCCGGTGTCTGGCGGCGTCGAAGGCGCGAAAAACGGCAAGCTCTCGATCATGGTCGGTGGTGATACGGACACACTCGCGCGCGCGCAACCGGTGCTGGCCGCGTACGGCGCGCGCATCGCGCACATGGGCGGCATCGGCGCGGGCCAGAACACCAAGGCGGTGAATCAGGTGCTGATCGCGGGCATCGCGCAGGCGGTGTGCGAAGGTCTCGCGCTTGGCGAAAAACTCGGCCTGGATTCCGCAACGCTGCTGCCGACCTTGATGGCCGGCGCGGCCAATAGCTGGTTTCTCGAAAAGCGCGGCGCAACCATGTTGCGCAGCGAATTCAGTGTCGGTTTCAAGCTCGCATTGCTGCACAAGGATCTCAAGATTGTGCGCGAACTCGCGGTGACTGCCGGCACTGATCGCAGCGTGATCGAAAAGTCGATCGTCGATTACGCCGAATTGATGGCGCAAGGTCATGGCGACGATGATATTTCTTCATTGATCCGGCTCAAGCGCGGTAGACCGACGGCGTAAATGTGATACGCGGACATGCGTTTGCCACGCGATCCGTGGTAAAAATATTGCAGGGGGTCACGCAGGAGATTTGCCATGTTGACCTGGAAACAGATTTTTCATTCTTTCGCGCTGCTGCTCGGCGTTTCGGTGGTGTCGACCACGGCGCTGGCAATTGCGCCGTCCGATCTGACGTTGACACAGGTCGTGCCTAACGGCAGCTTCAATCATCCGATCGGCATTCGCGCACCGAACGATGGTTCGGGTCGATTGTTCGTGATCGATCGCTGTGTTTCCGAAAACTCACCGACCACCACCGGCAGCATCAAGATCGTGAAAAACGGTGCAGTGCTGGCGACGTCGTTCCTCACCATTCCGAATGTGGCCTGTGTCGGCGAGCAGGGCGTGATCGGGCTGGCGTTCGATCCGAACTACGCGACCAACGGCACGTTTTATGTCGTCGCCACCGCGAGCGGCGCGAAGATCGGCGCGAGTGAAGATCAGGTGCTGACGCGCTACACCGTATCTGCCAATGC
>JANXUW010000638.1 GCA_025351985.1 Pseudolysobacter sp. | reverse complement strand
ACGTTCGTGATCTTCTTCGCGCGTATCCTCGCCAACGTCATCGACTCGGCCCTGCGCGGCAAACGCGACAACAACGAAGGCGGTGGTGGATTCGTCTACTTCATCATCGTGATGGTATTGCAGATGGTGCTCGGTTTATTCGCCTCGATCATCGTGATGTGGTTTTCGCGCTGGCGTGAATTCCGTGCCGACGCGGGCGGCGCGCGTTTGGCGGGTCGCGATTCGATGATCGCCGCGCTGCAGCGCTTGTCCGGCAATCACGCTGAGAATTCGCTGCCGAAGGACGTTCAGGCGTTCGGCATTTCCGGCGACGGCAAGGTGGCGCGTCTGTTCATGAGCCATCCGCCGCTTGCCGAGCGCATCGCCGCTTTGCGCCAGATAGCGACGTGATGTTGTAGATCAATTCGCTGGCACGCTGCGGAAATAAATCAGGCGCCTATTGCTTCCGACATCACGAGCTCGGGTTCCTGCAGGAAATTGCCCTGCACGAAATCCACGCCGCACGAGAACAGGATCGACATGCTTGCGGCATCTTCGACGAATTCGGCGATGGTGAGTTTGTGCATGTCGCGCAGCTGCGCACAAATGCCACGAATCTTGCCTTCGTTGTCCTTGTTGCGCGGCAGATCCTGCATCAGGGCGCGGTCGAGTTTCAGATAATCCGCATCGGTATGCTTGAGCAGCTGCAAGCCGGTCTGGCTGCCGGCGAAACCTTCCAGCGCAAACTTGCAGCCGAGTTTCTTGATGCCGCGGACGAAACTCAGCACGTTTTTCAGCACCGTCACCGCACCCTGTTCGGGTAGTTCAAAAACCAGCGCACCGGCGCGTATTTTTTTCGCCTCAAGCTGTGTGGTCAGCCATGGCACGAGGCTTTCGTCTTCGAGCGTCGCCAATGACAACTTGATGAAAAACGTATGCTCCTGGCTGTTGAACGCGCGTTCGCCGAGTAACATCAACGAGCGCGAGATCACCCAGCGATCGATAGTCGGCAACAGGCCGTGACGTTGCGCCGCCGGCATGAATTCCGCCGGTTTGATTTCGCCTTCGGCACTGCGCATGCGCAACAGCATCTCGCGGTATTCGCCCGGTGCATCCTGCAGGCTGACTACCGACTGATAGTGCAATTGGAAATCGTTGTTGGTCAGCGCGCTCTTGATCTTGTCGCGCCAGAGCAGGGATTCTGCCGCGTCGGCTTTTTCCTGCGCCGCGGGATCGATGATGTGCACGCGGTTGCCACCTTCGGTCTGCGCAGTGCGCAATGCTTCGTTCGCGCGCGCCAGCACATTGGTCGCGTTGGTGCCCTTGCTGGTGATCAGGCTCACACCCACGCTGATCGTCAGTGACACGGATTTTGCACCGAGTTCGAAGATGCGCTCCTCGCAGCCTTTGCGCAGGGTTTCGCTGAGTTCGTTGACTTTGTCCAACGACCCGGCCGATGAAATCATGCCGAGGGTCTGATTGCCGAAACGCCCGGCGATATCGTCCGCACCGAGATGGCGTTGCATCAGGTGTGCGAGTTCGCTCAGCAGCAGGTCGGCGGCATCCAGTCCGAGCGTATCGGTGAGCTGCTTGAAGTTGTCCGATTCGATCAGCAGCAGGGCGTGGTCGCCTCGTTCCGCGCTGCTGTTGCTGCTGATGCGCTCAAGCGCGGCGATGCAATGCTGACGGTTGTACAGGCCGGTGACGGTGTCGCGCGAGCGCAGCGCTTCGAGCTGCTTGGCGACTTCTTCGCTGGCGGCCTGACGGCGGAAAATAATCTGCTGGCAAGGCTCGCCTTCGTAGTTGGCGTTCGACAATTCGATCTGCGCATCGAAGCTGGCGCCGTCGGTACGCACCGCCTTGAGGTCGAGGGTTTGTGTCGGCTTGACGCTTTTGTCCATGCGTTTGAGTGCGGTCTTGAAACTTTCCGCATCGGCCGGCGCGATCAGATCGAGGATCGACATGCCTTCGATTTCATCGTCGGCAAAACCGAACATTTCCAGATAGGCCTGATTCGCACGCACGTGCATGCCTTCGTGCACATAGGCGATCGGATCGCGCGAGGAATCCAGCAACGCATCGCAGCGGCGCTCGGACTCGTGCAATCCCGCTTCGAGCTGGCTCACCGCACGGCGTGTCGACAGGCTGTTCGATTCGCGGCGCACGATGTGCTGCAACAATTCCGGCTGGCCCAGCAGCACATGTGCCCACGCCCCCGATTGCACTGCGAGCAGCATGCTCTTGGTATCGATGGCTTTCGACATCGCGATCAGACTGCTGTCCTTCGCGCTGCGCTTCAGTACGTCGCTGGCCTGTGCCAGGGTGACGTTTGCCGCATCCATGTTGGCGAGGATCAGATCCGGTGCGCGGGTGCGCAGATGTTCGATCAGCTCGGGTTCGCTGGTCACGCGTGCCAGCTGCACCGCGATGCCGCCGTTGCGCAGATCGCTGGCGATTTGCTCGGCCTTGTCTTCCGAGTCCTCGATCAACAGCAACTTGATGACATTGTCGGATTGGGTCATGGCGTGCAGATAAATTTTGGAGACTTGTGTTTTACCGGATTCGCCCGCGCAATTCCATATGCGCTGGCCCGTTGTGGCGATGCAGCCTCAGTTTCGCGAGTCTTGCAGAGGCAATTTGTATGGCGCGCTGGCCACCTCGCGCACCAGCTTGGGCACCAGATAACCCGACAGTCGCATACGCAGCGCGTCCATGATCGCGAGCGCGCGCGCATCGTCGACCTCGAAATGCGCCGTGCCGTGCACACGGTCCAGCTGATGCAGATAATACGGCAGCACACCGCCATCGATGAGCCGTTCTGACAACGCGGCCAGCGCATCGGCGCTGTCGTTGATGCCGCGCAATAACACGCTTTGATTCAGCAGGGTCATACCGGCATTGCGCAAGCGTGCGCAGGCTGCGGCGACTGAAGCGTCGATCTCGTTGGCATGATTGGCGTGCAGCACGATCACGCACGGCACATTCAAACGCGTCAGCCACGACAGCAATTCGGTATCGACCCGCTCGGGCAAGACGATCGGCAGGCGCGTATGGATGCGCAAACGCCGGATATGCGGAATCGTCGCCAACGCGGCCGTGAGTTCGGCCAGTTTCGGCGTCGCCAGCGACAGCGGATCGCCGCCGGATAGCAATACTTCGCTGATCGAATCGTCCGCGCGCAAATGTTCTATCGCATCATTCCAGCGACTCGCTGCGGCGGTTTCCTCGGCGTACGGAAAGTGTTGGCGGAAACAATAACGACAATGGATCGCACATGAGCCGGTTGCGATCAACAACGCGCGGCCCTGGTATTTGTGCAGCACGCCATGTGCACTGCGACTGGCCAGATCACCGACCGCGTCGCGCGTGAATCCGGGCAGTTCCAGCAACTCGGCGGCTTGCGGCAAAACCTGCAACAGCAAGGGATCGGCGGGATCGCCGTAACGCATACGCGCAACAAATCCGCGTGGTACGCGCAACGGAAACGAACTGGCCTGCACCGGTAGCAAGGTTTCGTGCAAGTGACTCAGTCCGAGTGTTTTGAGCAGCTCGTGCGGATCGTTGATGGCTTCGCGCCAGAGTTGTTGCCAGCGCGCAGGCTGCGCGAAGTGGGGGCTTGCGGTTATCATTACGTTTCCAACTGCCGGCACTGCCGGCGCCATGTCACAACATTCTCAATTGTAGCCGCTTTCCGCCGCGGCTCGATTTCACTTCGGAGCAAGCGCTATGGCCAGCTATGGCATGAACGACGTCAAGAACGGACAGAAGATTCTGGTCGATGGATATCCGTGCACGATCGTCGATACCGATTACATCAAGCCCGGCAAGGGCCAGGCGTTCACGCGCGTGAAGTACCGCAACCTCAAGACCGGTCGTGTGGTCGAGCTGACGATGAAATCCACCGATACCGTGGAAGCCGCGGACGTGATGGACGCCGACATGCAATACCTCTACAGCGACGGCGAGTTCTGGCATTTCATGCAGCAGGATACGTTCGAGCAGCACACCGCCGACAAGAACGCGGTCGCCGATGCGGCGTTGTGGATCAAAGGCGAGGAAATGTGCATCGTCACCTTGTTCAACGGCGCGCCGCTGATGGTGACGCCGCCGAACTTCGTCGAGCTGACCATCGTCGAGACCGATCCAGGCGTGCGTGGCGATACCTCCGGCGGCGGTGGCAAACCGGCGCGACTCGAAACCGGCGCCACCGTGCGTGTGCCGCTGTTCGTTGGCCAGGGCGAAGTGGTCAAAGTCGATACGCGCACCAAGGAATACGTCGGCCGCGTGAAATAAGCGAGTGCCGTCCGTGAATTCGCCGCATTCTCCGCACGCCGTCGATACCTTGCTCGAAGCCCGCTGGGTGGTTCCGGTCGAACCGCACGGCGTGGTGCTGGAACATCACAGCGTCGCGCTGGCGGGTGATCGCATCGTCGGCATCGCGCCGATCGAACTCGCGCGCGAGCGCTCGCCGAATGCGAAACGCGTCGCGCTCGCGCAGCATGTCTTGCTGCCCGGTTTGATCAATGCGCACACGCATAATCCGATGACTTTGATGCGCGGGCTGGCCGATGACCTGCCACTGATGACGTGGTTGCAGCAGCACATCTGGCCGGCCGAAGCGAAATGGATGGGGCCGGATTACGTGCGTGATGGTGTCGAGCTCGCGATTGCCGAAATGCTGCGCGGCGGCACCACGTGCTGCAACGAGAATTATTTTTTCCCGGACGTGATCGCGGCAACCTATCGCCGCCACGGTTTCCGCGCGATGGTCGGCCTGCCGGTGATCGAATTCCCCACGGCGTGGGCGAAATCTACCGAGGAATATTTTGATAAGGCGCTCGCCGTACACGACGAGTTCAAGGGCGAGGCGCTGATCGGCACAAGCTTCGCGCCACACGCGCCGTATACCGTGAGCAATGCGAGTTTCGAGCGTCTGCGCATGCTGTCGGATCAACTCGATATTCCGGTGCATCTGCACCTGCACGAAACCGCGCAGGAAGTCGAGGATTCGCGCCGCGAACATGGCGTGCGGCCATTCGCACGCATGCAGTCGCTCGGACTCATCAACGATCACCTGATTGCCGTGCATATGACCCAGTTGCTCGACAGCGAGATCGCGCAGCTGCGTGATGCCGGTGCGTCGGTGGTGCATTGCCCGGAATCGAATCTCAAACTTGCCAGCGGATTTTGCCCGGCCGAACAACTGCGCCGCGCCGGCGTGAATATCGCGCTCGGCACCGACGGTTGCGCCAGCAACAACGATCTCGACATGTTCGGCGAAATGCGCAGCGCCGCCTTTCTCGCCAAGGGCGTGGCCGGCGATGCAAGCGCATGGGATGCCGCCTGCACGCTGCGCGCCGCAACTCTCAACGGTGCGAAAGCACTCGGCTGGGCCGACCGCATCGGTTCGATCGAAGCCGGCAAACAGGCCGACCTGATCGCGCTGCGCCTGGACGATATCGAAACCTCACCGATGTACAACGTGATCTCGCAACTCGTCTACGCCGCCGGTCGGCATCAAGTCAGCGATGTCTGGATCGCCGGTGTGCGCAAGCTGGAAAATCGCGAGTTGGTAGGCATGGATGCCGCAGTTTTGCGTGATACGGCCACAGCATGGGGTCGTCGTATCAGCTCTGCCGCAGAATAATTTTTGCGCTGTCGCAGGATTTGATGCGGATAACCCGATCCGCAAGATTGAAAACCCAAGCGCTTGGGTTTCTGTTAAACTGCAGACATGCCGACGGTACTCGACCTTGGATTCTGCCGAATTGTCATTTATCCGAACGATCATCGGCCTGCACATGTGCATGTGGTCGGCGGCGATTGGGAGGCGGTGTTTGAACTGAACTGCCCTGATGGCCCGCCTGTACTTCGTGAGTCCTACGAAGTCACCGCAGCCATCCTTCGCCGAGTGACGCAGGCACTAAACAACGACTTGGCAAGTCTATGCAGCAAATGGACATCAATACATGGCAACCACTGACATCAAGAACGCGGTAATCAAACGCGCGGAAACACGCATGGTTCGTGAGCAGCGTCGTGGGCGGGCGATCAACGCGGCATACGACAGCAAGGAGAAGCGCATCGTCGTGGATCTGGATAGCGGGTTCCGTATCTCGTTTCTGGCAGGCGAAGCGCAAGGCCTGGTTGGAGCATCAGCGCGCGATCTGGCGGCTATCGAAATCAGTCCTTCCGGGCTGGGTTTGCATTGGCCTGCATTGGACGCCGATCTTTATCTGCCCGCGCTGCTGGATGGATTGCTTGGGTCGAAAAAATGGCTCGCAGCCAAACTCGGTGCTGCCGGTGGCCGGGTTCGCAGCAATGCAAAAGCCGAGTCGGCCAGAGAGAACGGAAAGCATGGCGGGCGCCCACGAAAAACAGCGTCGGCTTGAGTTTCTAATAGTCATTTCAGGTTAAGTCCCGAATTCGATTTCTCCGATCAACGTCAACTGCAAATGGCCTCGATGAATACACCAGCGCGCAACGTCAATCCCGCCGAAACCGCCAAGTTCGATCGTCTCGCCAGTCGCTGGTGGGATGACGCGGGCGAATCGCGACCGCTGCATGACCTGAATCCTGTGCGGCTGGCGTATGTCGCCGAACGCGTGGATTTGCGCGGCGCGCGCGTGCTCGATGTTGGTTGCGGCGGCGGCATTCTGAGCGAGGCTTTGGCCGCCGCCGGGGCGACTGTCACGGGCATCGATCTGGCACCACGTGTGCTCGAAGTCGCGCGCCTGCATCTGCTCGAATCCGGCCACATGGCGGATTATCGCGAGATCAGCGTCGAGGCGTTGGCCGAAGCATCGCCGGGCGCATTTGACGCGATCACCTGCATGGAAATGCTCGAACACGTGCCCGATCCGGCCAGCATCATCGCGGCGTGCGCGAGCCTGCTGAAACCGGGCGGACGACTGTTTCTGTCGACGCTCAATCGCACGCCGGCGGCGTTTGCGCTGGCCATCGCCGGCGCCGAATACGCCTTGAAACTGTTGCCGCGCGGCACGCATCATTACGCCCAGTTCATTCGCCCGTCGGAACTCGCGCGCAGCCTGCGGGCGAGTGGTTTCGAACTCGAAGATCTGCGTGGTCTGGCCTACAACCCGTTCTCGCGTCGCGCGCGACTCGTCAGCAATACCGCGGTCAATGACCTCGCCTGCGCGCGCAAGCCGGCATGACCGAGATTGCGTTGCAATGCGTGTTGTTCG
>JANXUW010000052.1 GCA_025351985.1 Pseudolysobacter sp. | reverse complement strand
CGCCGGCCTGCAAAAGGAAGTGATGAAGTCGGCCTACAACAATACGCTGGTATTCGTCGCCTGGGAACACACTTACATGGACCAGTTGGTCGCGAATCTAGTGGCGCAGAACGGTGGCGATGCGAGCGAGGTGCCGGCGTGGCCGAGCGACGACTTTGACAGCATTTTCGTGCTGACCTTGAATCGTTCCGCCAGTGGCACTGCCGTGACTTTCATGATCGAGCACGAAGGACTCGACCATCAAAGCACGGAATGTGAGAGTCCGTATTCGGCGATCCATTCCGGTAGCTTGCCCCTGATCAAGCGCCAGCCATGAAGTCGGCTGCGGCATAGTTCACGTAGCATGGATTCATGCGGTATCGCGCTCTTTCGCGCGCACCTGCAGCTTGATATCCAGGTGCTTGAGATAGTCGCGTTCCTGTTCCAGATCGGCGCGGCTGAGCGGGTGTTGTTCCAACCAATCGTGCGGCAATTTCAGCGTCAGCTGTTTGTCGTCAACGCCCAGCTCGAGCGGGGGCAGCGCGTCGGCAGCGCGCGAACGGTTGAGCAATACCGCGAGTCGGATCAACGCGGTGATGCGCATGCCGGATATACGCAGACGTTCCGGCAATGCCTGGAAAATCGCCGGATCGGGCTTGCGTCGATGGCTGCGCACGACCGCTGCGAGCACTTGCTGTTCCTGACGACTGAATCCCGGCAGGTCGGAATTTTCGACGATGTAGGCGCCGTGCACATGGTATTGGCTATGCGCGATCGCCAGCCCGATTTCGTGGATGCGCGCAGACCACACCAGCCAGTCGTGTTCGGCATGGGTGAACTGCCATTTGCCGGCCACTTCTTCGTAAAGTGCGAGCGCGGTTTTCTCGATGCGTTCGGCTTGCGCTTTGTCGGTGGCGTAGCGCAGCGCGAGCGCCGAAATACTGATCGTGCGCGGATCGCGATGTTGCGAGCGCCCGATCATGTCGTACAGCAGACCTTCGCGCATCGCGGTGTCGCAGACCTGCATATGCTGCAGTCCGAGCGCGTTGAAACTCGCTTCGAGGATCGATACGCCGCCGGCGATCACGCCGCGACGTTCGTCGCTGAGTCCGGACAAGCGCAGATTATCGAGGCTACCGGCGCTGAGCATGGTATCGACCAGCCGCTGCAATGCGCTGCGGCTGATGCCGCTGTCGCACCAGCCCGCCGCCTGCACGATATTGCTGATCGCCTTGATCGTGCCGGACGATCCGATCGTTTCGCTCCAGCCGTGGCTGCGGTAGTCGGTGGAAAATTGCTGCAGCTCGACCGTGATTTCAGTTTGTGCCTGGCGCCAGCGTTTTGGTGTGAGTTTGCCGTCGGCGAAAAAGCGCAAAGTGCTCGCGACGCAACCCATCTGCAGGCTTTCTTTTTCAAGCGCGTCGAATCCCTGGCCGATGATGAACTCGGTACTGCCGCCGCCGATATCGATCACCAGTCGCCGCCCTGGCGCGTCCGGCAACGCATGCGCAACGCCGAGATAAATCAGGCGCGCTTCTTCGCGACCCGAAACAATTTCGATCGCGTGTCCGAGTGCGGTTTCGGCCGGGTCGAGAAATTCCTGCGGAAAACGCAAACGACGCACGCTGTTGGTCGCGACCGCGCGCACACGATGCTCGGGCAATGCGCTGAGGCGCTGGCCGAATCGCGCGAGGCAGTCGAGCGCACGTTGCAGGCGTTCGGCTTCCAGGCTGCCATCGGCCTTCAAACCCGCGGCCAGACGCACGCTGTCGCGCAGTCGATCGATCACGCGCAACTGCCCATGCTCGTATCGCGCCACCACCATGTGGAAGCTGTTGGAACCCATGTCCACGGCGGCGATGAGCTCGCCGTTGCGGATTTCGCTGTGACTACCTTCGGGCACGCTCGGGTTTCCTGCGATCACTGACTACAGCGGCGGATTGTGACATGGCATCGGGTAAAGGAGCAGTGAGCAAGCTGTCGCGACGCGATTCATTCGTAGCGCACTAACGCAATGCGATGATCAACATTACGTTGACCCAATTGTTTTCGCGCTACGGACTGCAAATTTTCGACAACAGCGCTTGCTGCGATGAATGCGGCATGTCTTCACCCGGAGACAGGCGTTCGTATTCACCATTCGCGTGCAGCGCCCAGGCCTGGGTGTTGTCAGCGAGATGATTTTCCAGCGCTTCGTCGTAAACGCGCTTGGCCAGATGCGCATCGAGAATCGGAAAACAGGTTTCGATACGACGCATCAGATTGCGTTCCATCCAGTCGGCGCTGGAGCAGTAGATTTCCGGCGAGTTGTCGTTGGCGAACCAGTACACGCGACTGTGTTCGAGAAAACGGCCGACGATCGAACGCACGCGAATATTTTCCGAGATGCCCGGAATGCCCGGACGCAACGTGCACGCGCCGCGAATGATCAGGTCGATTTGCACACCTGCGATCGATGCCTTGTACAGCATCTCGATCACGCCAGGTTCGTTCAGCGCATTCATCTTGGCGATGATGCGTGCAGGTTTGCCGGCGCGCGCATTGGCCGACTCGCGCGCGATCTTTTCCATGATGCCCTTGTACAGCGTGAACGGCGATTGCAGGATGCACTTGAGCTTGATCACCGGCCCGAGCGCGGAGAGTTGCTGGAATAATTTATGCGCGTCTTCGCAGATATCGGGATGTGCGGTCATCAGGCCGAAGTCGGTGTAGATGCGCGAGGTGACCTGGTGATAATTGCCGGTCGAAAGATGTACGTAGCGATGCAGGCGCCCGTTTTCGCGGCGCACGATCAGCAGCAGTTTGGCGTGGGTCTTGTAGCCGACCACGCCGTAAACCACTTGCACGCCGGCTTCCTGCAGGCGATTCGCGAGCTTGATATTGGCCTCTTCATCGAAGCGCGCGCGCAACTCGATGACGACCGTGACATCCTTGCCGGCACGCGCAGCTTCGATCAGATAATCCACCAGCGGCGAATTATTGCCGACGCGATACAGCGTCTGCTTGATCGCGAGCACGTCGACATCCTGGCTGGCCTGCTTGACCAGCTCGATGACCGCATTGAACGATTCGTACGGATGGTGCAGCAGGATGTCACCCATGCTGATCGAGTCGAACAGGTTGCGATCGACATGCACCGCGTGTGGCACGCTTTGCAGGAATTTCGGAAATTTCAGGTCGGGTCGATCGACTTGATCGTAGATCGCGACGATGCGATTGATATTGACCGGCCCGGCGCAGCGATACACCTCGGCGTCGGACAATTCGAAATTCGCCATCAAGGTCTTCGCGAGCGATTTCGGACAGCTCTCGGCAATTTCCAGCCGCACGGGTTTGGCGAAACCGCGACCGAGCAATTCGTCGCGCAAGGCGAGGGCAAGATTCTCTACTTCGTCCTCATCAACGACGAGTTCGCTGTTGCGTGTGACGCGAAACTGGTACGACCCCTTGACCTGCATGCCGGGAAACATTTCATCGACGAATTCCTGCAGGATGCTCGACAGGAACACAAAATCGTACGGGCCTTCGGCGACTTCGGTCGGCATGCGGATGATGCGCGGCAACGAGCGTGGCGCGCGCACGAGCGCCATGTGGCCTTCACGACCGAACGCATCCTTGCCTTTGAGGATCACCGCGAGGTTCAAACTCTTGTTGAGGATGCGCGGAAACGGATGCGCCGGATCGAGCCCGAGTGGCGACAGCACGGGCAGGATCTCGTCACGGAAATAACCTTGCAGCCAGCGCCGCTGTTTGGCCGTCCATTGTTCGCGCATGACGAAGCGAATGCCTTCGCGCTCGAGCTCCGGCAGCAACATGTCTTTCCAGCAATCGTACTGCACACGCACGAGTTCCAGCGTGCGTGTGCGGATGCGATTGAGCACCTCGGCCGGGCTCAGTCCGTCGGCGCCGGCAACCGCATCGCCGAACATGAAATGCTGGCGCAGAATTGCGACGCGCACTTCGAAAAATTCGTCGAGATTGCTATTTGAAATACACAGGTAACGCAGCCGCTCAAGCAGCGGCACACCCGGATCCTGCGCCTGCGCGAGCACGCGAAAATTGAATTCGAGTTGCGCCAGTTCGCGGTTGATGTACAGGCTGGGATCTTTGAGATCGCGTTCGAGTTCGGGGGCGCGGTTCATGCAAATTCCTGTGGATTTATTGCGCCAGATGCAGCGCGGCGAGCTGCGTCGTGCGCTGCTCGGCGGACAGCGCCAGAAAGCCTTCGCGCGTCGCGATACCTTGGCCGGGTGCGGACAGGATGAAGCGGAAAAATGACGCAAGCAAGACGGACGGTGGCGTTTCGGGTTTCATATTGAAATACAGATACAACGAACGGCTGAGTGGATAGGTTCCGTTTTCGATCGTCCGGTTATCCGGACTAACCGCTATCGCTTGCGTCGCTGTGCTCAAGGCCACGGTTTTGACCAAGGCGTTGACATAACCGATGCCCGAATAACCGATCGCGTTCGTATGCTGCGCAACCGCGGCGACCACCGCCCCCGAGCCCGGCAACTGCACGATATCGGCGCGATAATCGGCGCCGCACAATGTGGTTTCGCTGAAATACGCGGACGTGCCCGAAACACCGTTGCGACCGATGCGCAGCAGGCGTTGCGCAGCGACGGTCGGATCGAGCACATCGAGGTCGTTCCAGCGTTCGATGCGGCGTTGTTCGATACCTTGCGTTGACGAGTCGCACGCATCGGATTGGCCGAAGATCGCCGCAATATCGAGCAGGCGCAGCGACTGCAGCGGATTGTCCGGATGGACAAATACCACGATCGCATCCTGTGCCACCGCAATACGTGTTGGCGCATAACCATAACGTTGCTCGAAACGCTGCAGCTCATCGGCATGCATCTCGCGACTCATCGCGCCGAAGCTCGCGGCGCCGGCGGTAAGCGCGATTGGCGCGCTGGACGATCCCGGCGTTTGCACCTGCACAATCACGCCGGGATGAAGTTGCTGGAAGGCCTCGGCCCAGCGCGCCATGAGATTGCCGAGGGTGTCCGAACCAACGCTGGTCAGCGTGCCACTCAGCGCGGGCTCCGATGTCGCGGCAAAGCCGTGCATGTCGCTCAGTAACAAGGCGAACAATACCAGCAGGCGACGGCTCATGCTTCCTCGGTGAGCGTTTGCGGGGCAAGCAGATGTTCGCGATCGAACATGCACATGAAGGTGCTGCCGACACCGACTTCGCTCTGGATTTCAAGCCGCGCACGATGCAGGTTCAATACATGCTTGACGATCGAAAGCCCGAGTCCGGTGCCGCCGGTTTCGCGCGAACGGCTGGTCGATACGCGATAAAAGCGTTCGGTAATGCGCGGGATGTGATGCGGCGGAAT
>JANXUW010000603.1 GCA_025351985.1 Pseudolysobacter sp. | reverse complement strand
CCCGATCCGAACCGGAGACGGAGTAGCCGAGATTCTGCAGCACTTCGGCGATGCCGCTCATGCCGACGCCACCGATGCCGACAAAATGCACACGGCGGAAATCCTGCATGATGTCATCGTGCGGACTGAGGCGATTCGGTGTCATGCGCCGGCCTCGATACATGCTTGCGCGATCACGTTCACCGCATCCGGTTTGGCCAAGGTGCGCGCGGCGTTCGCCATCGCCAGCAGGCGTGCGCGATCCGGCAGGAGTTCAGCAAGGATGTCCGCGATACGTTCGGCGCTTGCCGACGATTCCGGCAGCAGCAACGCGGCATTTATCGCGACCAGGGTTTCGCCATTGCGCGTTTGATGATCATCCACTGCAAACGGAAACGGCACGAGCACCGCGCCGATACCGGCGGCGGCGAGTTCGGCCACGGTCAATGCGCCCGCGCGGCAGATCACCAGGTCGGCCCAGGCATAGGCCGCAGCCATATCCGCAATGAACGGTTCGACGGTCGCGACAACACCGGCGTCGACATACGCGGCGCGCGCTGCATCGACATGTTTTGTGCCGCACTGATGTCGCACTTCGGGGCGTTCCGCTGGTGCCAGTCGCGCGAGCGCTTGCGGCACACGTGTATTGAGCGCCTGCGCACCAAGACTGCCGCCGAGAATCAATAACCGCGGCGCGCCATCGCGTGTCGCAAATCGAGTCGCGGGTTCAGCAATTTCGCTGATCTCGCGACGCACCGGATTGCCGACCCACACCGCGCTTGAGTCATGCGCAAACGCATCGGAGAATCCGCACAGAATCTTGCGCGAAAGTTTGGCGAGCACACGATTGGTCACGCCCGGAATGCGATTCTGCTCGTGCACCAGCAGCGGACGACGCAACAACCACGCGGCGATTCCGCCCGGCCCGGCCGCGTAACCACCCATGCTGAGCACGCTGCGCGGACGCACGCGACGCAGCACCGCGCAGGCCTGATACACCGCGCGCAGAATACGCAACGGTGCGCCGAGCATGGTCAGCAAACCCTTGCCGCGAATGCCACCGATGCGCAACGTCTCGAGCTCGATGCCAGCCTGCGGCACAAGCCGCGTTTCGAGTCCACCCGCGGCACCGAGCCAGACCACCGGCACGCCGCGCTGGCGTAGTTCCGCGGCGACCGCGAGGCCCGGGAAAATATGTCCGCCGGTACCGCCGGCCATGATCAGCACGGGTGCGGATGAAAGGGATGTCAGCGTCGTCATGCGCGCACGCCTTCGCTATTGGCCGCGGCGTCAGCGAGACTGTCCGCCATGTTTTCGGCACGGCTCAATTCGTAGCTCACGCGCAACAACATGCCGACCGCAACGCAAGTCATCATCACGCTCGATCCGCCGGAGCTGATCAACGGCAGGGTCAGACCCTTGGTCGGTAATACGCCGAGATTGACGCCGATCGAGACCATCGCCTGCAGGCTCAGGCATAACGAAATGCCGAACGCGCAATATCCGCCGAAGCGCTGGCCACGCTCGATCGCACGCATGCCGATCACAAAACCGCGTCCGGCGAGAGCGGCGAACAAAAGCAACACGAGCACGATGCCGGCCAGGCCGAGCTCTTCGGCGATCACCGCCATGATGAAGTCGGTGTGCGCTTCGGGCAGGTAGAAAAGTTTCTGGATGCTCGCGCCGAGGCCGACGCCGAACCACTCGCCGCGGCCGACCGCGATCAACGCCTGGGTGAGCTGAAATCCATCGGTGAACGGGTTTTCCCACGGATTCAAAAACGAGGTCAGGCGCTTGACGCGGTAGTCCTGCGACAACGCCGCCCAAGCCAGCGCGGGCATCGCGGGAATGGCTAGATAAACGAGGTTGCGCAAGCGCGCGCCGCCGAGCCAGATCATGCCGACGGTGACGCAGATCAACAATGTCGCGCTGCCGAAATCTGGTTGCGCGAGCAGTAGCACGACCAGCATCAAGGCCACCCCGAGCGGCTTGATCACGCCGAACAATTTGCCCTGCACGCTGTCGCGATGGCGCACGAGATAACTCGCGAGATAAATGATCAGCAACAGCTTCACCGCCTCGACGGTCTGGAAGCTCGCGACCACGAGACGGATCCAGCGCCGCGAGCCGTTGATGCGCATGCCGATGCCCGGCACGAACACCAGCAACAGCAGGAACACCGCGAGCAGCAGCAGCGGGAAACTGTTGCGCTCGAACCAACTCAGCTCGACCTTGGTCATCACCGTTGCCAAGGTCAAACCGAGCGCGAGAAATACCAGGTGACGCGTGAGGTAATAAAACGGCCCGACGTGCTGGCCGTCGGCGATCGCGATCGATGCGGACGACACCATGATCACGCCGAGCGCGGCGAGCGCGGCGGCGGCGAGCAACAGGCCGGTGTCGAACTGGCCATCGATATCACTCTTGCGTCGTGCCTGATTATTCATGCCGAACATCAGCGCACCTTCAACGTGGCAAGACCGATCAACACCAGCACGACGCTGATGATCCAGAAACGCACGATCACGCGCGGCTCGGGCCAACCTTTGAGTTCGAAGTGATGGTGAATCGGTGCCATGCGGAACACACGTTTGCCGGTGAGTTTGAAACTCGCGACCTGGATGATCACCGACGCGGTTTCGATGACGAAGATGCCGCCCATGATCAGCAGCACGATTTCCTGGCGCACGATCACGGCTACCGTGCCGAGCGCGGCGCCGACCGCAAGCGCGCCGACATCGCCCATGAATACTTGCGCGGGATACGCGTTGAACCACAAAAATCCGAGCCCGGCGCCGGCGAGCGCGCCGCAGAAAATACACAGCTCGCTCGACCCCGGAATCGCCGGAATCTGCAGGTAGCTCGAGAACACCGCGTTGCCCGCGGCGTAGGCGAAAACACCGAGCGCCGCGGCGACCAGCACGGTCGGCATGATCGCCAAACCGTCGAGGCCATCGGTCAGGTTCACCGCGTTCGAGAATCCGACGATCATCAGATACGCCAGCGGCACGATCATCACCCCGAGCGGAATCGCGACCTGCTTGAACAGTGGTACGTACAACGCCGTTTCCGCCGGCACACTCGCGGTCAAATACAAACCGAGCGCGGCGCCGAGGCCGAACAACGATTGCCAGAAATATTTCCAGCGCGCGGGCAAGCCGCGGCTGTCTTTCATCGCGATCTTGCGATAGTCGTCGTAGAAACCAATCACACCGAATGCCAGCGTGATGCCGAGCGTGATCCAGATGTAGCGGTTGTGCAGATCGGACCACAGCAAGGTGGAAACGGTGAGCGCGAGCAGGATCAGCGCACCACCCATCGTCGGCGTGCCGGCCTTGGAAAAATGCGACTGCGGACCGTCGATGCGAATCACCTGCCCGGCTTTCTGTGCGGCGAGTTTGCGGATCACCATCGGGCCGAACAGCAACGATGTCACGAGCGCGGTGAGCGTGCTCATGATCGTGCGAAACGTGACGTACTGGAACAGATGGAATCCGCCCCAGAGATCGCGCAGATGGTTGGCGAGTTCAAGCAGCATGCTGTGCTCCGTGCATCGCATCGTTCGCGCTGAGCAAGGCCGTCACGATTTTTTCCATCGCCGACGAACGCGAGCCCTTGACCAGGCAAACCACGCCGGCATGAATCTCGCGGCGCAAGCCATCGGCGAGCGATTGTTGATCCGGATAATGCGTGGCATCCGCGCCGAAAGCGTCGACGGCGGATCGTGTCAATTCACCGACGCCGAACAGCCGGCGCACGCCGCTGCATTTTGCCAACGCACCGATCTCGGCATGCAGCTGGGCGGCATCCGCGCCGAGTTCTTTCATGTCGCCGAGCACGAGCCACGGCTCGCCCGGTTGCAGTACGAGGGTCGCGATGGCCGCGGCGGTCGAAGCCGGATTGGCGTTGTAGGTATCGTCGATCAAGGTCCAGCCACGCGCGTCGGTGTGGCGGATCAAACGTCCCTTGACCGGCGCGGCATTTTCCAGCCCGAGCTGGATCGTCGCGAGCGACACATCGAGCGTAATCGCGATCGCACTCGCAGCCAATGCATTCATCACGTTGTGGCGGCCGCTGAGCGGCAAGTTGATTTCGCAATCGCCCAACGGCGTGTGCAAGGTGAATGTGCTTTGGGCGCCGAGGCTGTGGATGCTCGCGCCGACATCGGCTGCTCGCTCGATTCCGAATCGCACCACGCGCCGCGTGCCAGCGAGGCCGGCGAAAAATTCCGCGAACGCGTCGTCGGCATTGATGATCGCGATGCCATCGTGCGGCAATGTTTGATAGATCGCGCCTTTGGTCGTCGCGACACCTTGCAGATTTCCCATACGCTCAAGATGCGCCGCGGCAATGTTGTTGACGAGGCCGACCTGTGGCTTGGCGATGGCAGCGAGATAAGCGATGTCGCCGGGTTTGCCCGCACCCATTTCGAGCACCGCGAATTCGGCGTCTGCGGGGAGCGCGAGCACGGTCAGCGGCAATCCGATTTCGTTGTTGAAGTTGCCCGCGTTGACATGCGTGCGCCCGGCACGTTGCAGGATCGAGGCGACCAATGCCTTGACCGTGGTCTTGCCATTCGAACCGGTGATGCCGACCACGCGCGCGTTGTGTCCGGCGCGTACCGACTTGGCGATTTCGCCGAGCGCGCGTTCGGTGTCGGCAACGATGACCTGCGCGATCGGCAGATCGAGTTGCCGGCTGACCAATGCCGCGATCGCGCCGTGCTTCTGCGCGTCGGCGACAAAATCGTGCGCATCGAACTGCTCCCCCTTGAGCGCGATGAACATCGCACCGGATTGCGGCTGGCGCGAATCGGTGGCGACGTTTTGTACCAGCGCATCGGCGCCTTGCAAACGACCGCCAGTCAGGCGCGCAATGTCGGATAACCGCAGGTTCAACATGCGCGCTCCTCCATCACGGAGCGCGCAACTTGCAGGTCGTCGAACGGCAATTTCCGACCGCCGATTTCCTGATAATCCTCGTGGCCTTTGCCGGCGATCAGCACGACATCGCCGCTGCGCGCCTGCGCGATCGCGAGCGCGATGGCAACGGCGCGATTGCGTTCGATGGTGACGCTGCTCGGCGCCGAAAATCCGGCGAGAATCTGCGCGACGATCACATCGCCATTTTCGCCGCGCGGATTGTCGTCGGTGACGATGGCAACG
>JANXUW010000562.1 GCA_025351985.1 Pseudolysobacter sp. | reverse complement strand
AACGCTTCCTGGATCGAGTTATCCAGCGGCGTACGATCGTAATATCGTCCGGCACCGCCGAAAATAGTCGTCGACTGGTCGTTGTTTTTACTCACGTCATATGAGAATCCGATACGTGGCTGGTATTCATCCTTGTAGCCGCTACGATTTTTCCCAGTACTGATATAATCATTACCTAAATGCAGGTAGTTGATGATCGAATATTGCTCGGTCGGCGTCACATAACTGTTGTTATAAGCATTGGTTTCATAATCCCAACGCACACCCAGATTCAATTGCAGGCGCGGCGTAATATCCCAGTCATCCTGCGCGAAAACTCCCACTTGGTTGTTGGCGAGCTCGGCATGTTTTCCCGATGGCGAATAGTTCGCGCGTTCAGGAATGGTGATTCCGGTGTCCGCATTGTCGGTGTTGTAAATGAATTGCGGCGTGCTGCCGAAATTTTCCAGCACGTGCTCGTTGATATGAGCAAAGCTCGCACCGACTTTGATCACGTGATCGCCATGCCAGTTGAACGAGTCGAACGTGACCTGATCGTTGAGGGTCTTGGTCTTCTGTTCTTTGTTCTGCGTCTGATTGTTGCCGCCGATCGTAGCGATACCCGGATCGTAAATAATGGACGGCAGGCTGGGATCTGCAGGAGCCGGATTGAACTTGTATTGACCGGAATCGAGCAGCAGATCATTGACAAAACCGTGGCCGCGGAACTGCCACTTGAGAAGCAGGTCGTTGACCTCGTTGTCACGATTCAGACGCGCGCTGTAGACAGTATTGCCACCGAATCCGGCGACTTCTTCATCCTTGCGCCGCGACACACTCAGATCCACGTTGTTGCTTTCGTTCGGTTGCCAACTGAGTTTGCCGAAGAAGGTTTTTTCGTGGAATGGCTCGGGGAACGTGCCGTTGTATTGCTTGAACATGTCGCCGTACTTGGCGTTGTTGATGTTGACCGTCGCCGCGCCGTCCTGTTTGTTGGCCTCGTAATCGATGAAAAACTGCAGGGTGTCGGCAATGATCGGGCCGCCCAGCGTGGCGCCATATTGTGCTTGATGCACAGAAGGTTTCGGGTTGCCGTCCTTCTGCGAAAAATATTCCTGTGCGCCCATTCCCGTGGTTTGCAAATCGCCGAACACCGAGCCATGGAATTCGTTCGTGCCCGACTTGGTGATGGCAGTTATCAGCGATGTACCGGCCTGCTCATATTCCGCCTTGAAGTTCTGCGTCAGTACGCGATATTCCTGAATGGCCTCCTGCGAAAACGGATTGCCCTTGGTACTGTCTTGACCCGCCAAACCACCCTGCAAAATATTGTTCTTTAGATTTGCGCCATCGATATAGACATTGGTCTGGTTCGGATCCTGACCAAACGAGCTGAACGATTTTGTATCGGTCTTGCGCGATACCTGCACGCCCGGGGCGAGCGCCGCAAAGTTCAAGAAGTTGCGGCTGATCTGCGGAAGATTTTCGATTTGCTGCCGCGTCACGTTGGTCGCGACTTCCGAGTTGCGGATGTCGGCCTGCGCCAGACTGGCGGCAGTGACATTGACACTTTCCAGCTCGGTTGAACTCTTGCCTGCGTTGTCAGCTTCCAGATTGGCGATGACTTGCTGCCCGACCTGCGCAGTAGCCACGCTGGACGCGATTTCCTTGCCGCCGGAGGATGCGGTGATTTCATAGCTGCCGGGCTTGACGTTCGCCAGCACATAATCGCCATCGCTACCGACTATGGCTTTGGTGGTGAAGCCGGTGTTGACCTCTTTGGCGATCACTTCCGCGCCGACCGCATTCGGCGAGCTGACCTTGCCCTTGATCGTGGCGGTACTGTTCTGCGCCCATGAAACAGCGGGCAATGCAAAGGTTGCAAAAGCACTGATTACGAGTGATGCAAGCAGGCTCTTCTTCAACGGCACTAACTTTTTCATGATCGCCTCCCGGATGTATTGCGTAGGTTGGTTTTGGTTTCTTTTTTCTTCTTGTTTCATCGCGCGGTCGTGCTGGCGCCGCAGGTTTTTCGTACAACAATTTCGCAGCGCAATGTTTGCGCCGCCTCGTTTGCTTCATCGGGTTTTTCCAGCACCGAGGCGAGACGCTCCAGCGCACTGCGACCCAGATCGACGATGCGAACTCGCACCGTAGTCAACGAAGGCGCGACATAACGTGCGATCGGAATATCGTCGAAACCCGCAAGGGCGATATCCTCCGGCACGCTTACGCCATGCTCGGCAAACGCATACAGACAGCCGACGGCCATCATGTCGTTGGCTGCAAACACCGCATCGGGTCGCAACGCTCGGCTCAAAAATTGTCGTCCTGCGGCATGGCCGGACTCTTCGGAGAAATCGCCAGCAACGATGTCGAGCGCCATTTTCGGCGCGTGTTTGGCCATCGCCGCGCGGTAGCCTTGCTCGCGCTGTTGTGCGTCGAAATTGTTTTCCGGGCCGGTGATGAACGCGATTTTTTTGTGCCCAATGCCGAGCAGGTGCTGCACCATCGCGTGGGCGCCCCCGTAGTTATCGACGTTGAGCACCGGATATTGCGGGTTCTTCACCGAGCTGTTCAGCAACACGATCGGCAGTGCGTCGGGCAGATGGTCGTGCAGGAATTCAGCGTCGACATGCGGCGAAAGAATCAGCATGCCATCGACGCGGCCCTGCATCGCGCGTAGCGCAACAGCGG
>JANXUW010000536.1 GCA_025351985.1 Pseudolysobacter sp. | reverse complement strand
CCGATCTGCAGCACTTTTTTGGTTTCGCTGACGAGTTCGGAGCCCTGGCCGGACAACGCCGTATCCATTTCACTGGCGCCGATTACCTGACGCACCGCGCTTTCCGCCGCCTGTTTCAAGGTATCGTCGGGGTCACGAATGCTGAACAGAAAATGCTTGGCGTCGGCGATCTGATATTGCACGTTGAAATCGATCTGGATGATGTTTTCATCCTGCGTCAGCATGCGCACCTGATCCTCGACCGAACGCACATTGGTCACTTCGACCTTGGTCACCTGCTCGATCGGACGCGGCAACTTGAGATTGAAACCTTCGTGCATCACGCGTTCGAACTGGCCGAAGCGCAGCACGACGCCGATCTGCCGCGCATCGACCACGGTCCAGCTATCGAATACACACCACGCGACGAGCACGCCAACCGCGAGACTGATGATGCCAAGGCTCGAACCCGATCCGCCGGAACCCGCGCCGCGACCGCCAAAAATCTGGCCGATTGCCGCCTGCAGGCGTTTCAACAGCGCGTCGATATCCGGCGGCTTGTTGTTGCTTTTCCAAGGGTCGCGCTTGCCGCCACCCGGTTCGTTCCAAGCCATCATTCACTCCAATACAGCGGGCGCAAGAGTACGCCGTCGCCAGAGATTTGGTGTCACACCAGAGAGATTGCAATCATTCAGGAGATTCGGGTTGCCGCTGCGGCAACCGCGCCGGTAGAAAACCGGTTGGAACCCATTAATATCGACTGTAAGCCAGCCTTTGTGAGGCAAAGATCAAGGCAGCACGACATCGAACGAGTTTTTATGGCGGGGTTGCGGTGGAATTGTAGGCAGCTGCGTCCGGTACGGCAAGCAATTCGCGCTTCAGCCATGCGCCGTCACCGTTCGGCAGGCCGTAAAGTTGCTCGAGCATCGCGCGCGGCGCGTCGATTTCCATCGCCCAGCCAGCATCTTCGGATTTTTCGCTGGCGACCAGACCCAGCTCGAACAGACGCGCGCGCAAGCGTCCGGATTGCGCCGGCACATGCAGCCAGTGATGCACCCGTTCGCGCATCAGGCTGCGCGTGATCGCCTCGCGCAAGAACTCGATGCCGTCGCCGCTCGCCGCGGACATCCACACGCGCGGCGTAGCACCGCCATCGGTCCATTCGAGATGTGGCGTTTTTTCCGGCAGACGATCCAGCTTGTTGTAGATGATGACCTGCGGCACGTCGTCGGCGCCGATTTCCTTGAGCACGTTCTCGACTTCGACCATGCGACTGTGATGTTCAGGATCGGTCGCATCGACCACGTGCAACAGCAGATCGGCGTCGCGCGTTTCGGCCAAGGTCGATTTGAACGCGGCGATCAAATCATGCGGCAGATCGCGGATGAACCCGACAGTATCGGCCAGCACGAACGTGCCCGAGGCGAGGCCTTCGATCCGGCGCAAGGTCGGATCAAGCGTGGCGAACAATTGATCGGCGGCGTAAACACCGGCGCCGGTGAGCGTATTGAACAACGTCGATTTGCCAGCATTGGTATAGCCGACCAACGCGACCAGCGGCACCGAGTTGCGCACGCGCGCACGCCGCGCTTGTTCACGCTGAACTTGTACTTGGTCGAGACGACGGCTGAGCTGCAGCACGCGCTCGGCGAGCAGGCGTCGATCCATTTCGAGCTGGGTTTCACCCGGACCACGGTTGCCGATCGCGCCGCCGCGCTGCGAATCGAGATGCGTCCAGCCGCGCACGAGGCGCGTGGCGATGTGCTTGAGCTGGGCCAGCTCGACCTGCAGCTTGCCTTCGTGCGAACGCGCGCGCTGCGAGAAAATATCGAGGATCAAACCGGTGCGATCAACGACGCGGCACTCGGTGAGTTTTTCGAGGTTGCGTTCCTGCACCGGCGAGAGCGAATGATTGACGAGGATCAGATCGGCATCGAGTGCGATGCGCTGTTCCGCCAGTTCCGCCGCCTTGCCGGTGCCGATGAAATACTTCGGATTCGGCCGCTCGATGCGCGCACTCAGCGTGCCTACCACGGTCGCGCCCGCGGAACGCGTCAACTCAACGAATTCTTCGAGTGCGGTCGGGTCGTTCTCGCCTACCCAATGCGGCTGCAGCAGCAGCGCGCGTTCGCCTTTTTTTGATCGATCAAACAGGAGATTATTCGCTTTCGGCTAATGGTTCGTGGGCATCGTCCGCGCCCGTGGCGCCTTCGGTGATGCGCACATTGCGACTCGGAACCACGGTGGAAATGGCGTGCTTGTAAACCATCTGGCTGACGGTATTACGCAGCAACACGACAAACTGATCGAACGATTCGACCGTCCCTTGCAGCTTGATGCCGTTGACCAGATAGATCGACACCGGCACACGTTCGCGGCGCAACGCATTCAAGAACGGATCTTGCAACGACTGACCCTTGGACATTGTTTTTCTCCCTTGCAAAATCCTGGCGAACCGACCTTAAACTCGCGCGGCCACCTATTCTATGTAGGGCTGGGCGCGGGTCGACTCAAGTGGCGCGATTCTACTGGTTTTATATCGCGGTGGAAAATGGCGTGTATCACGATATGCCATATCGGTGTGATGCGCGCGTGATTCAAACCGAGGCGGCCGCGACCGGCGTGGCGAGAAAATCGCGCACCGCGCCTTGCGCCAGAGCCAGCCATCCCGCGCGCAACGGCTCAATCCAGCGCACGTCCAGCTCCGAACGCAGCCACGTAATCTGGCGTTTCGCCAACTGGCGCGTGGCGAAAATTCCGCGATCGCGAAATTCCTCGATGCCGAACACGTTTTCGAGATGCTGCCAGCCTTGCCGATAACCAACCGCTCGCAAAGCCGGCATCGCCGCGTGCAGGTCACCGCGCGCATGTAGCGTTTGCACTTCGGCAAGCAGACCTTGCTCAAGCATCAGATCGAAACGTTCGGCGATGCGCGCATGTAATTCACCGCGATGCGCCGGCATCAACGCGAGCTTGAGCACGCGATACGGAAAACGTTGCGTGATACCGGTCTGCAATTCCGACAACGGTCGCCCGGTGAGTGTGATCACTTCGAGCGCGCGTTGAATGCGTTGTGCATCCATCGGCTTGATGCGTATCGCGGCGAGCGGATCGAGCATTGCCAGGCGCGCGTGCATGGCCGGCCAGCCGAGCTGTTCGCCCTCGCGCGATAGATCTTTGCGCAATTGCGGATCGGCATCCGGCAGATCCGACAGACCACGTTGCAGCGCGCGAAAATACAGGCTGGTGCCGCCGACCAGCAGCGGCACGCGATTCGTCGCGGTGATCGCCTGCATCTCGCGCAAGGCATCGTCGCGAAATTCGCCGGCCGAATAATTCTCGTGCGGATCACGAATATCGATCAGCCGATGCGGAAATTTTTCGAGCGTTTCGGCGTCGGGTTTGGCGGTGCCGATATCCATGCCGCGATATACCAGCGCCGAATCGACGCTGATCAGATCCAGCGCAAAACATTCGGCCAGATGCACCGCGAGCGCGGTCTTGCCCGAGGCGGTCGGCCCCATCAGGAAAATCGCCAGCGGCCGGGTGTCG
>JANXUW010000508.1 GCA_025351985.1 Pseudolysobacter sp. | reverse complement strand
AACGCTTGTTTGACCAAACGCTGGCAATCGTCGAACGTGCCGCTCACGCGCAACGCGCTGATGTTGTCGCCAAAGCAGCCGAGTTGATGCGCCTGGCGCGGCGAGACCAAGCCGTCGGGATACAGGATCACCACACGAATGCCGGGCACACGATGGAACGCGGCGGCGACCGCGCTGCCGGTGTCTCCGGAGGTCGCGACCAGAATCGTCAGCACGCGCGTATCGTTGCGCTCAATGCGCTGCAAACACGCGGCGAGAAAACGCGCGCCGAAATCCTTGAACGCGGCGGTCGGGCCGTGGAAAAGTTCGAGCAGGTAATTGTCGCCGTCCGTGTTGGCAGCAGGCAAAGCCACCAACGGCGCGGCAAACGTGAATGCTTGAGCGCAGATCGCATCGAGTTCGGATTGCAGCGCATCACCGGTGAAAAACGGCCTCAGCAAAATCCTGGAAATAGCCGGCAGCGTGTCCGCGCCGGAGAAATCCTCGAGCGCAAGATGTGGCAGCGACTGCGGCACGTACAGGCCGCCATCGGCTGCGAGTCCGGCGTTGAGCGCGTCGCTCAGGCCGACTGTCATCGGTGTTGTCGCGCCGTGTGTCAAGGCGCGTGTGCTGACATAACGCATCATGCGACCACCTGCGCAGCCGGACCGGCGACCGGCGAGACGAAGGCATCGCTGCGCAGATCGGCGGTGATGAATGCCGTCTGCATATCGGTGGCTGCGGCGTGGGCTGCGCCGGCCGATTCGAACCAGGCGAATACGCTTGGGCCGGCACCGGAAATACTCGCACCCAATGCATGATGATCGAGTGCGGCCTGTTTGACCGCGGCGAAGCCCGGGATCAATGCGGCGCGGCGCGGTTCGACCAGAACGTCCTTGAGTCCGACGCTGATCAGGCTGCTGTCGCCGAGAAAACATCCGGCGAGAAACTGTGCGAGATTGGCGCTCTGCGCGACGAACTCCGGCAGCGCGTAATGACCGGTCAACGCGGCGCGTGCGCGGCGCGTTTCGAGCACGAAGTCCGGATGCACGAGCACACAATGCCACGCGCTCGGAACCGGGATCGGCGTCAGGCGTTCGGCGGTCGCCAACACCATGCCACCAAGCAGCATCGGCCCGACGTTGTCGCCGTGACGGCCGCCGCTGGCGACGGCTTCGCCGACCAGCGCGAACGGATACAGCGCGTGCACATCGAGTGGCTCATCCAGTAGCACATTTGCCGCGACCAGTGCGGCGACACACGATGCCGCCGAACCGCCCATGCCTGAACCGAAGGCGATGCCCTTGTCGATTTCGATCTCGAATCCGTAGTCGAGACCAAGTGTATCGCGCAGTGCGATCAAGGCCGCGCCGGCGGTATTTTTTTCCGCCTCGAACGGCAGATCGATGGCTGCGTTGCGGATCGCCGCGATGCGCACCTCGCGTTGCTCGATGCGTCGCACGCTGACCCGATCGCCCGGCCCGGCGATGCTATGCCCGAGGATGTCGAAACCCACGCCGATATTGCCGATGCTCGCCGGTGCGAATGCGCTTGCCTGCATTCTCATACGCGTGCTCCGAGCGTGGCGGCGATACGCAACAGATCGGCGAACACGCCCGCGGCGGTTACGTCCGGTCCCGCGCCGGGACCTTGCACGACGAGCGGATTGTCGCGATAACGGCGCGTCGTGAACTGCACGATATTGTCGGTCAGGCGCAGATGCGCAAAGGCATGATCGCCGGCCAGCTCGACGAGGCCGACATGCGCTTCGCCGGCGGCATTCAGGCGTGCCACATAGCGCAATTTTTTTCCTTGCGCGTGCGCGGCGGCGAAACGCGTCGCGAAACTTTCGTCGGCCTCGACCAGGCGTTCGAGAAATTCCGCACCGTCGACTTCACGCAGTTCCGCCGGCACGAGACTTTCCACATCGACATCGGCCACTTCCATCTGCAAGCCCATTTCGCGCGCGAGAATCACGAGTTTGCGCGCGACGTCGCGGCCGTTCAAATCGTCGCGCGGATCGGGTTCGGTGTAACCCGCGGCGCGTGCTTCCTGCACAAGCGTTGAGAACGGCACGCTGCCGTCGAAGCGATTGAACAGGTAGGCGAGGGTGCCGGAAAAAATGCCTTCGATCGAAATGATTTCATCGCCGGTGTCGAGCAGGTCGCGCAAGGTCTGCACGATCGGCAGACCGGCGCCGACGGTGGCTTCGTAACGAAAACGTGTGCCGTGTGACGATGCCGCGCGGATCGCCTTGTAGCGTGAGAGCGGGCCGCTGCCGGCGTGTTTGTTCGGCGTCACCACGTGGATGCCGGCGCCGATCCAGCGCGCGTAATGTTCGGCGACATCGCCGCTGGCCGAGCAATCGATGATCGCCGCGTGCGGCAGATGGTTGGCGAGTACGTGATCGGCGAAACGCGTGAGATCGGTCGCGGTGCCTTGCGCATCGAGACGCTCGCGCCAGTCCTGCGGCAAGATGCTTGCGTCGTCGAGCAACATGCTCGCGCTGCTCGCGACGGCGCGCAGGCGCAGGTCGAGATTGGCCGTGCGCAACAGATGCTCGCGCACCTGCGCGAGCTGCGCGAGAAACGCACGACCGACCTGGCCCGGGCCGACCACGCCGATCGAGATGGTTTGCGGCGACAGATAAAATCCGGCGTGCGCGGCACGCAACGCGCGCGCGGCATCGCCGCTTTCGATCGCCACCGAGATGTTGCGCTCGGATGCACCCTGCGCAATCGCGCGGATGTTGACGCCGCTGCGCGCGAGCGTGCCGAACAGGCGCGCGGCGACACCCGGCGTGCCGGTCATGCCGTCGCCGACGATCGCAAGCACGCTGATGCTCGGCGTGGCGTTGATGCTTTGCAATTGGCCGCGCGCGAGTTCGTGGATGAATTCTTCGTCGAGTGCGTGTACGGCGATGTCGACTTGTTTCTCCTGCACGACGCAGCAGATCGAATGTTCCGACGATCCCTGCGAGATCATCACCACCGAAACTTTCGCCGCGCGCAATGCGCCGAATACGCGCTGCGCGGTGCCCGGCACGCCGATCATGCCGGCGCCTTCGATGTTGACGATGGCGAGGCCAGGAATGGTGCTGATGCCTTTCACCGCGCTGTCGATGCTGGCCTGGCTGCTGATACACGTGCCGCTGAGTTCGGGTCGAAACGTATTGCGGATGTAGACCGGAATATTTCGCGCGATGGCCGGCGCCATGGTCTGCGGATGGATCACTTTCGCACCGAAATAGGCGAGCTCGCAGGCTTCGTGGTACGACAGTTGCGGCAGCAGCACGGCTTCGGGCACGACGCGTGGATCGGCGGACAGCACGCCATCGACGTCGGTCCAGATATGGATTTCGTCGGCATGGAACAGCGCGCCGAAAATCGCGCCGGAATAATCGCTGCCGTTGCGCCCGAGTGTGGTGATGCGATTCTGCACGTCGCGTGCAACGAAGCCGCTGACGACCACGCGCATTTGCGGATGCCGCACGCGCCACTCGGCGAGTTTGGTCGCGCTTTGATCCCACTCGACCGCGACGCCGAGATCTTCATGCCGAACCACGAGAACCTCGCGCGCGTCGAGCAACGCGTATTCGATGCCGTTGGCATTCAGATGCGCGGCGACGATGCGCGAGGAAAAAATTTCGCCAAGCCCCTGGATCAGTTCGAGCGCTTCGGCGGCGGGGCTGCCGAGCAACGCCAATGCGTGCAACAGATCCGCGAGTTCGGCGAAACGTTCGGCGAGCCAGTCCTGCTCGGTGCGAGCTTGTGCACCGAGCAAGGCGCGTGCGGCATCCTCGTGGCGTTTTTTCAGTGCATTCCAGGCGTGCCGCCAATAACCGTCGTTGCGAGCGGCGGCATGTGCGAGTTCGATTAGCGCGTCGGTCACACCTTGCATCGCCGAGACCACGATCACCTGACCGGCGTCGTTGCGTCCGCGCATGATGTCGGCGACGGTGCGGATGCGTTCCGCGTTGGCCAGACTCGATCCGCCGAACTTGTGCGCGATCCAGCCGCTGCCGGTCGGCTTGTTCAAGGCCGCATCGACGGATTCGCTGGTGGGATTTTTTACAACGCTGACGCTCATTCAGGGCTCCGGTTGGAAACCCCGCACACTGAACGGAAGCGGACTGCCCGCATCCTGATCAGGGTGCGGGGCGGTGTGTCGTTTCAGTTACGCACGCCGCTCCGCACCACACATAATAGTTGTGGTGGAAGCCATGATCGTGCGAATGAAAAGTTGTTGCGACATGCCTGCAGTGGATAACAGCGGGTATGTGGCTGTCAAGAGGGCGGCGATATATTACGGTCATTCACTGCGGCAGCAGCGGCATCAAGCGATCATGCAGCAGCGTTTTGCGCCAGCCTTCCAGTGCCTGCGGCCACACGCCGTCCTGCACCAGCGCTTCGAGATGCTTGCGCGCGCACAGCAGACCTTCGGGCAGATTCAATTCAGCGGCGATGGCCACGACGGTTTCTTTCATCGCCGTCACCGCACGCTTTTGCGCGTTGCTGGGGACGGGCAGGGCCGGTCGTGTCGCTGCGATTTCTGCGGCATCCAGCGGGCGTTGCAACTCGTGCAACAAGGCGTTGCGCTGTTCGCTGCGCAATGCACGTTGGCCGCGCGTGCGCTGCATCAACTCGTCGGCGGTCTGCGGAGGTTTATGCGCAAGATCGGCGGCGTGGGTCTCGTCGAGCAACCAGGTGCGCGGGCAATCGATGGCGCGCACGGTGATTTCGCGCCATAGCAGAATTCGTCGCAACAACGCTTGTTGTTCGATCGGCCAGTTTGTCGCAAAACGCACCGAGCGTTGCGGTTGCGGATCGCCTTCGCGATGACAGACGCGCTCGATCATGCGTCGGCAATCTTCCGCAAGCCACGCGCTGCGACCGAGTTCGTCGAGCTTTGCGGCGAGTTGCGTATGGATCGGCATCAGGTGCTCCACATCCTGCGCGGCGTATTCGAGTTGCTGTGCGCTGAGCGGACGCTTGAGCCAGTCCGAGCGCGTTTCGGCCTTGGGCACGTCGACGCCGAGCAGCAAGGCGACCAGCTTCTGATAACTCAGGCCGAAACCGAGTCCTGCCATGCTCGCGGCGATTTGGGTATCGAACAACATCGCCGGGCCATTCGGCAACAGTGGCGCCAGCGCTTCGAGATCTTCGCTGGCGCTATGCATCACAGTGAGCGTAGCGGCGCTGGTCAAGTGCGCGGCAAATGGCGTCATCGCACCAAGCGCAGGCGCATCCAGCAAGACGATGTCGCCATCGACGCAGGCCTGCACGAGTGCCAGACGCGGCGCAAAAGTATTGATGCGCATGAACTCGGTATCCAGCGCGACGCTGCTGCCGGGTTGCCACTGCGCGAGGTGGCGTTCGAGATCGGTTTGCTGCGTAATCCAGGTGAACAATGCATGGCTCCGTTGGCTGAGCGGAAGCGCGCGGAACCTCAACAGGAACGCAAGGTCGACAACCGGAATCCAACGCGGGATAAATGCAGCGGGATCAAAGCGGTTGCGGTCGCTGTGCGCCTGGCCTAAGGTTCTGGCTGGCGCTGGTCTGCGTATTATATGTCATCCGGATTGATCGCTCCGCCGTCGCCGTCCACCGAATTCGCCCTTGTAAAGACTCATGCCCGGAACCGAAGTCGTACGCAAACAAACCACGCTCGGCGGTGCCGCGGGCATTGCCTTGCTCATATTTGCGCTGGTGTATCGTTTTTTTCCGGGCTGGATCCACATCACCCCGGCGATGCAACAACGCGCGGACGTCGATGCCACCCATGCCCCGCGCTTGCCCGCCACTGCGATTCGGGCACGCAATCCTGCACGCGGCGAGAGCGTGGCAACGCTGGCTGCGGATAGCGAATACGGCCCGCCCGCACCAGTGTCCGTCGATGGCGAATTTGTGCAGCCCGCCGAAACCGGGGCGTTGACGATGGGTCCGCCCGCACCCGAAGTGCCGACGACCAAGGCGATCGCGGCAATGCTGAAAAAGGCCAATCAGGCATTGGATGCGGGCCACCTGATCGCGCCGCGCGACAACAATGCACTCGCCTTGTTCGAGCAGGCGCTGGCCGCCGACAGCAATAATGCGGCTGCCAAAAGCGGCTTGGAAAAAGTCCGCGATAGTCTGAACGCGCAGGCCACCGCCGCGCTGGATCATGGCGATATCGGCGAATCGGAAAAACTGATTTCCGCGTTGCAGGCAGTGCCGGGCGACACACCGGAACTGGACGGATTGAACGAGCGCCTGAAGGTGTTGCGCATCGTCACGCCGATGTTGACCGAGGCTGCCGATTTGTTGCGGCAGGGGCATGCGATCACACCTGCAGATGCGAGCGCGCTTGGTGTGTATCGACGTGTGCTCGAACACGATCCCGCCAATAAACTCGCCGATCAGGGACTCGCGCAGATCGAGCGCGAATACCTCGATCGCGCCTTGGCCGCAGCGGCGCAGGATGATTTCGCGGGT
>JANXUW010000507.1 GCA_025351985.1 Pseudolysobacter sp. | reverse complement strand
TTCGCGACGCGTGCGTCGTGGCGCG
Source organism: Pseudolysobacter sp. (assembly GCA_025351985.1). Classification (GTDB taxonomy): domain Bacteria; phylum Pseudomonadota; class Gammaproteobacteria; order Xanthomonadales; family Rhodanobacteraceae; genus Pseudolysobacter. Next base: position 2,432 of record JANXUW010000507.1, on the reverse strand, counting down.
TTTGCAGTAGCGGCACCAAGCCTTTCAGGTCGGCGACCGGTTTGTAGTCGGCGGGTGGAATCGAGGTCCACGGCAATGACGTGAAACCCTGCCGGTCGAACGCCTGCTCGCCGTTTTCATCGAAGTCACCGGTCACGGGCACGTTGATGTCGGGCGTGACGCCGCGCAGTTGCGTGGTGCCGCCGTTGATGCGGAAGAACTGCGCGATCGTGCTCTTGAGCTCGCCGTAGACCGGTTTTTCGTTGTGCATGTACTGGTCGAGATCGAGCAGGTTTTGTACGGTGCCCTTGCCGTAGGTCGGTTCGCCGACAATCAGGCCGCGACCGTAATCCTGGATCGCCGCGGCAAAAATTTCCGAGGCCGATGCCGAGTTGCGATTCACCAACACCGCGAGCGGGCCTTCCCAGCTCATGCCGGGCGTGCTGTCGTCTTCGGAATCGATCTTGCCTTGCGCGTTGCGCACCTGCACGACAGGACCCTTGTCGATGAACAGGCCGGTGAGATCGGCGGCCTCGTTCAACGAGCCGCCGCCGTCATTGCGCAGGTCGACCATCACGCCTTCGACTTTCTGCGCCTTGAGTTCGGTCAGCAATTTTGCGACATCTTTGGTGGCACTGCGATAATCCTTGTCACCGCGACGACGCGCATCAAAATCCTGATAAAAACTCGGCAGCGTGATCACACCGATGCGATGCACGACATCGCCATTCTTGGTTTCGATCACCGAACTCTTCGCCGCCTGTTCCTCGATGTTCACCTTCTTGCGCACGATCGGAATCAGCTCGTGTTTGCCATCGGGGCCGACATCGACCGGCAACACATCCAGCCGCACCACCGTGTCCTTGGTGCCGCGAATCTGTTCGACAACATCGTCGAGACGCCAGCCGAGCACGTCGGTGAGCTGGCCGTTTTCGCCCTGGCCGACACCGACGATGCGATCGCCGACCTTGATCTTGCCCGACAACGCGGCCGGGCCGCCCGGCACGATTTCGCGAATCACGGTGTATTCGTCGTTTGCCTGCAGCACCGCGCCGATACCTTCGAGCGAGAGCTTCATCGCGATATCGAAATTTTCCGACGCGCGTGGGCCGAGATAATTGGTGTGCGGTTCGATCGACATTGCGTACGCGTTCATGAAGGTCTGGAACACGTCTTCGCCGTTGAGCTTCTTGACGCGATCGAGATACGTGGCGTAACGCTTGTCGAGCGTCTTGCGGATTTCCGCATCGATATCCTGCGGTTTGGCCGGCGTGGTCGCGGCGGTTGCCTTGTCCTTGTCCGTGGTCTTGTCGCTCGGCGCAGGTTTCTTGCTGGCTTCGAGATCTTTCGCCGGATCTTTTTCCTTCGCCAGTTTCAAGCGCAGCCAATCGTTCTTGACGCGCTTGCGCCAGATATCGTTGAGCTCTTCCTGCGATTTCGCCCACGGCAATTTGTCGCGTTCGTAGCTGTAACTTTCGTCCTGGCTGAAATCGAAACCCTTGGCCAGCAGGCTGCGCGCAAACGCGGTGCGCTCGGCCACATGCTGCTCGTACAGGTTGAAAATATCGAACGGCACGGTCAGGTTCTGGCTGTTGATCGCTTCGCCGAGTTTCTCGCGCGCTGGCAGGAATTTGTCGACATCGGACTGCACAAAAAACAGTCGCTCGGCATCCAGCGAATTCAGATAATGATCGAAGATTTTCGCCGACATCGCGCTGTCGAGCGGGATCGCCTTGTAGTGGAACTTGGTCCAGTAGTTGGTCGCGAGAATGGCCGCCTGGCCTTGCTCCGGCGTCGCTTTGAGCATCGGTGCGCCAAGGCCATCCGTTGCTGGCTTGGCTTGGGCAAACGTCGCCACACACAGGGCGATCCAGAGCACGTGTCTACGCATTACATCTCTCCGCAAAAACTGGTTTGGTGGAACTAAAGAATGGTCTGTGGAATCGCTTCGGCGCGAGCTAATCCGACACGAGGTATTGGCTAGATCAGGCAACGTCGACATAACCCGCGGCGTGCGCCATTTCATCGGCATGGTAGGACGAACGCACCAGCGGCCCGGAGGCGACGTGGCTGAAACCGAGCGCATGACCGTAATCCGCCAGCGCCTGGAATTCGTCCGGCGTCCAGTAGCGCAGCACAGGATGATGATGCGCAGTCGGCTGCAGGTATTGCCCGATCGTGACCATATCGACATCGTGCGCGCGCAAATCGTTCATTGCGCCGTGCACTTGTTCCATCGTTTCGCCAAGGCCGAGCATGATGCCGGACTTGGTTGGCACGTTCGGATGCTGTGCCTTGAACCGCTGCAGCAAGCTCAGCGACCAGTCGTAATCGGCGCCGGGGCGCACGCCGCTGTAAAGCTCACGCACGGTTTCGAGATTGTGGTTGAACACATCCGGCGGCGATTCATTGAGCACTTCGAGCGCGCGTTCCATGCGGCCCTTGCCGCGGAA
>JANXUW010000499.1 GCA_025351985.1 Pseudolysobacter sp. | reverse complement strand
GATCTGCTGCGGGGTGAAGCCGCCAAGCACGCTTGCAGGCAAGAGGATGATCGGCTTGAGCCAACCGATCAATGTCGGCGTGACGACATGACTCGATTGCAGCAGCCGCACTCGTGGCCATATCGCAAAACGATCGCACAGCCGCAGCAAATCGTATTGCCACTCGGGCACCGGCTTGGCGTCGTGACGCAACAACCAGTGCATGTGCCGCCAATGCCGCAGCGAGTTCAAGCTCAACAGCAGCACGCCGCAAAGCCATATCGCACCGAGCCACGGCAACAGGCTGGTCATCAGCGCAGGGCCGGAAAATTGTGCGATGTCTGCAGTCGCGCTGACCGCCGACAATGTGTTTGAAACCGCGCCAACTGCTGACTCGCTGGATTGTGCGGTCAATTGATTCCATGTGCGCCACGCGGTCAGTGCGGGCGCGACCGCCATTGCGAACAACGACAGTATGCCCAGCAGATATCGACTGGTAGGCTTCGCCGTAAAGGTGCGAAGCGCGGCATACAACAGCGCAATCAAGGTGCCTTGCCAGAGAAAATGCAGGAACGTCGAACCCAGAACTTGCGTGATCTGCTGCCAGTAAACTTCATAGAGCTGCATTACGGCTTCTCCCGATCCAGCCGATTCAACAATGCACGAATTTCTTTCAATTCCGCCGTGGTCGCCTGGGGATGATTGCCCAAGGCGTGCAATACCAGCTGCGAAGCCGAGCCTTTGAAAACACGCTGCACCATGTCCGCCAGGAAACGCCCCTGGGTACGTTGCATGGTCTGCACGGCGCGATACACATGCGCACGCTCGGAGTCATCGCGTTTGACCAGGCCCTTGCTGTACATCACCTGCAAAAGTTTGAGCGCCGTGGTGTAACCGGCACCGGCATCGCCGTAGAGGATTTCGTGCACCTCACGCACCGTGCTGGGGCCGCGATCCCACAGCACGTGCATGATATCCAGCTCGGCCTCGGTGGGCTTGGGCAGTTCTGAATTATGAGTAGTCATTCGGCTTGGCCTTGCGTATTGCGGGAAGTAGCGACATCTGACTTTACCAAAATAGTCTTATCTATTTTTGTCCTCAATGCGAGCACCGCGGTTTGGCAGCTTCTATTTTCTTGGAAGTCCACATGTCTTGCTCAAAACATGGACTACGAACTTGTCCATAGGTGCTAACCGAATCCCTGAATAATGCATGCCAATGGGCGACCATTATTGCCGCAGAAGCGCGATCATTATCTTAGAAAAACTCAATCCAGTCTTATTGATCGTACTTCAATGACCACCGTTACCACCGCGCACTGATGGATCGTTCACCCCGTTTTTGGACGTCTTGTAGAGAAATTTTTGGGTATCTTCCCGAGAATCTTGAATTTGTGCATACGACTGACAAACTATTTTTGGCACATGCGAGCCAATCGGCTCTACGCGTTCGCAGATTTGACGTTCACCATCGCGCTGACGGAACAAAGCATTTGCTTCGCTCTGCGCAGTGTATTGCTGCGCCAGCTCGCTTTGCGATAACGCAACTCCCGTTGCTTGCTTTTCCAATAGCGCCTGGAGCTTCTGGAAGTCCGCATCGATACGACGATGTTCATCAGGTTTGACGTAGGCATAACGGCCACCGGGCTGCATCTCTGTCTGAAGGCTTGCCGTCAATGCCTTGAACTCAGCGGGATCGGTAATTTTCTTGACCGCAGGTTCCTTGGCGGCTTGATCGCCGGCAAATGCGGCACCGGAAATCGACAGCATCAATATAGTCAGCATCCACGTTGTTTTCATCGTTGCATTCTCTCGGTAGATATCAAGGGAAAAATCAAGCCAGCCGGACAAGGAACATACTACGATGAAGATCGTATGTGGTTTGCCCGGGGTTTGTCAACGATGACTTTCGTATACTTCGGTAACCGATCCGTACTCTAGTTACCGGCAAGTCCGATCAAGCGCGCGTGCGAGCTTTCCCGCCCCGCGCAACACTGCGTTCGAGATGCCTGATGATCGCCGTCGCCACATCGACACCAGTCACACCCTCGATGCCTTCCAATCCCGGCGAGGAATTCACTTCCAGCACCAATGCGCCGCGTTTCGAGCGCAGCAAATCCACGCCAGCAACATTCAATCCCATGCTGCGCGCGGCCTGCAGGGCGATGGCGATTTCGTCGTCGCTGAGTTCCACTTGCGTGGCGCTGCCGCCGCGATGCAGGTTGGAGCGGAACTCGCCATCGCGCGCCTGCCGGCACATCGCCGCAACCACCTTGCCGCCGATCACGAAACAACGCACGTCGGCGCCCTTCGCTTCGCGAATGAATTCCTGCACCAGAAAGTTGGCGTACAAGCCACGAAATGCCTCGATCACACTTTGTGATGCCGAGCGTTTTTCCGCGAGCAACACGCCGGCGCCCTGCGCGCCTTCGTTGAGCTTGATCACATGCGGCGGATCGCCGAGCATATCGAGCAGATCCGCGGTATCGTCGGGATTGTCGCCGAACACGGTCGTCGGCAAGCCGACGTTTTCGCGTGCGAGCATCTGCATGCAACGCAATTTGTCACGCGCGCGCAAAACCGCATCCGACGAATTCGGCGTGTACACACCCATCATTTCGAACTGGCGCAACACCGCCGTGCCGTAGAATGTGACCGACAATCCGATGCGCGGAATCACCGCATCGAAGCCGTTCAACTCCTTGCCCTTGTAGTGAATCTCGAACGCGCAGGGCGCGATGCGCATGTAGCAACGCAATGGATCGAGCACGCGCACGCGATGGCCGCGCGCGCGCGCAGCTTCGACCAGGCGAACGGTGGAATACAGTTTCGAATTGCGCGAGAGAATGGCGATTTTCATGGTTTGAAATTCAGGGAGTGAGTGATTTTCGTTGCCTGCCGCATACATAGGAACGCGCCGGGTCGACACAGAAACGCGACTGGATCGCGCTGCGTCCCAGCAGCATCGGAAAAAGCATAGTCCGCCTGTCGGTCAAATTGATTTCAGTCGACCAGCGTTGTCCGGCCAGCACGAGCTCGGTGCGGATGAACCAGCGCTCGGCAATATGGCCGCTCGAATCCGTCACCGCGCGGCGATCCAGCGCAGGCGCTTCGCACGCGGTTTCGACACGCTGCGATTTGCGCCCGCTGGCAATCGAAAAACGCAACCAGGTTTGGCCGTCGCGCAGAAATTCTTCGAGCGCATTCACGTGCAATGAAGAGCTGCGCGCACCGGTATCGACCTTGGCCTTGATCGCCGCGATGCCAAGCGCCGGCAAGGCCAGCCACTCGCGCCAGCCAATTACTTCGAGCGCGGCTGCAGGCGTCTCCATCGTTAAAGTCTCCGGAGATCTGATAGCAAGATGCGAAAGAATGGTGGTTGCAACATTGAGCAGGCGCGAAATATTTTAAACGCCCCAACCGCTGCATATTTTTCGGTCAACCGGGCTGACAGGATCCGCTCCAAGATATTCTTCGCGCGGATCGAAGCTTAGTATAACTTGCGCGGGAGTGGCGAGTATTGACCCTCCCGCGTCTAGTCGGATAACGCGACCGTCGTGAGTAGCGCCAGATCCCGCACCAGCCCTTGGTATGCCGCCTCACGTGCGCTACCACCCACTTGCCGTAATACCCAGGACGGATGCACCGTGAGCAATGTCTGCACGCCATCTGCGAACGGTTGCCAGCTGCCGCGTTCGTGCATCAGCTGCACGTCGCGCTTGAGTACCGCATTCGCCGCCGTCGCACCGAGACAGACGATGGCACGCGGCTTGAGCAACTGGATCTCCCGCGCCAGCCACGCGTTGCAGGTCTTGATGTGCAATGCGCCGGGGCTTTTGTGCAAGCGCACTTTGCCGCGTCGCTCGAAGCGAAAATGTTTCACAGCGTTGGTCAGATAGACAGCGCTGCGCTCGATGCCAGCCTGCGCCAGCGCGCGGTCGAGCAGTTTACCGGCCGGGCCGACAAAAGGACGACCGGCCAGATCTTCCTGATCACCAGGTTGTTCGCCGACGAGCATGATGCGCGCGTCGGTGGGACCCTCGCCAAATACCGTCTGCGTGGCAGGCTGCCAGAGTTCACAGGCGCGGCATCGCGATGCTTCCCGCTGCGTTGAAATCAGTGTGTCGTCACGCTGCGGCGCGACCTCCGCCGCAAGTGCGGCTGGCACGCGGCGGCGCACTTGAAGCGGCGCGCGCTCGACCATGTCTTGGGTACGTTCACCCGCGGTGCGGATCAGCTCGGGCAGCAACCGAGCCTCGGGCAGGTTGCCCCAGTATTTTTGCGGCATCTCCTGCCGCATCATGCGCGGATTGAGTCTGGCCGGATTGAAAATGCTCGCGTAATAGGTTTGCCAGAGCGTTTCCTCGCTGTCGTAATCCGGCGCGTCCGCACGTGTTTGCCCCGCGCCGAATTCGAGTGCGGCACCATCCCAGCGCACGCTACGGTATGGCGTGAGAATGGCCCAACGCATTCCGGCAAAACGGCGCGCGAAAAACGGTGCCACGCGATCGACAATCCAGTGTTCGGGTTCGAACCAGGCGACGAAATCGTCACTGCCATTCGCTAGTTCGCGAAAGCGTACGAAGGCCTTCATTTTGTGACTGTCGCGCTGCACTGCCTTGGCCAGCTCGTAGGCGCGATGTACATCTGCATCGGTGCTGATAGCCAGCAACTTGGGCGTGCCATGCGTGATGCGCCACAGCAGGCGATACAGCAAGGCGTGTCGGTTCTCATCGCGATGACACAATACCGCGCCGGCAAGGCTCAGAAACGACGCCGGAACCTTGCTCGACGGCGCGCTGGCCGGCAGCGTGCTGGCATCTACGCCGCTGATGAGGCTGTCGTTAGCAGCGCTAATCCAGGTTACAGCTTCGGGCGGCACGCCGGCCTGCAGAGCAATACGCGCGGCTTCGCGCCAGGCGGCGAGATCGTAAGACGGATCCACGTTGGCGCGAACCGGGTTCAACCGAACAGATCGGCCTGCTGCGGAGGATTGGCGAGGTGGGCGCGCAGATTTGCCGGATCATCCAGGCGCCGCCGCGGGTGATGATCGAGCAGTTCGACAAATGGCAACACCTTGCGCATCGGCGCGCGCAGTCGCGCCAGATCCGCAATACGCAAGCGCCGATGTCCGCGCGTCGCCAGAATGCGCTGCACATTGCGTGTGCCCAGCCCGGGCACGCGCAACAGCATTTCTCGCGGCGCGGTATTGATGTTCACCGGATAACTGGCCGGGTTGCGCAGCGCCCAGGCCAGCTTCGGGTCGATCTCCAGATCAAGCATGCCGGTTGCACTGCCGGCGGTAATTTCGGTGATATCGAATGCGTAGAATCGCAGCAGCCAATCGGCCTGATACAGCCGATGTTCGCGAACCAGCGGCGGCGCTTGCAGCGGCAATTTTGCCGACGCGTCGGGGATCGGGCTGAATGCCGAATAATACACGCGGCGCAGCTGATAATTGCCGTACAGATTGTCGCTGGTGGAAAGAATCTCGTGATCGCTCGCGCCATCGGCACCGACGATCATTTGCGTGCTCTGTCCGGCCGGCGCGAAACGCGGCGGCTTGGCACTGCCTTTGCCGGCCTTGCCCGCGGCCCGGCGAGATTCCTTGCCTTCGTCGATGCGCCAGCGCAACTGACCCATCGCGCCACGGATGGCCGGCAAATTCTTCTCAGGCGCGAGGCGAGCCAGCCCGGTTTCGGTCGGCAACTCGATATTGATGCTCAGCCGATCGGCGTATCGCCCCGCCGCGGCCAGCAGCTCGGGCGCCGCGTCGGGAATGGTCTTGAGGTGAATATATCCGGCGAATAGATGATCCTCGCGCAGACACCGTGCCACCTCGACCAGTTGCTCCATCGTGTAGTCACCGTTACGGATGATTCCGCTGGAAAGAAACAAACCCTCGATGTAGTTGCGTTTGTAGAAATCGAGTGTGAGCTTTACCACCTCGGCCACGCTGAAACGCGCGCGCCGCACATTGCTGGAAACGCGATTGACGCAGTACACGCAATCGAACACGCAAAAATTGGTAAACAGTATTTTCAGCAGCGAGACGCAGCGCCCGTCCGGTGTGTAGGAGTGGCAGATACCCATGCCCTCGGTGCTGCCGATGCCGCCGGTTTTGCTGGAATCGCGCTTGCCCGCGCCGCTGGACGCGCACGACGCGTCGTATTTGGCAGCATCGGCGAGGATGGCAAGTTTCTCGGCAGTATTCACA
>JANXUW010000489.1 GCA_025351985.1 Pseudolysobacter sp. | reverse complement strand
TGATCGCCAAACGAGCTCTGCGCTTCGCGTTGTGCCGATTGCAACGCGGCGACAAATTCATCTTCGCTGCGCACGACGCGCATGCCCTTGCCGCCGCCGCCGGAGGTGGCCTTGATCATCAGCGGGAAACCGGTCGTTCGCGCCTGTTCCTGCAGAAACACCGTGTCCTGATTCTCGCCATGATAACCCGGCACCGTCGGCACACCGTGCGCGCTCATCAGTGCCTTGGCGCCGGCCTTCGAGCCCATCTGTTCCATGCTTTCTGGCGCGGGGCCGATAAAGCTCAGACCGGCGGCCTTGATCGCGCGCGCAAACACGGCGTTCTCGGAAAGAAAACCATAACCCGGATGAATCGCCTCGGCGCCGCTGCGTTTGGCGACGTCGATAATCGCGTCGCCGCGCAGATACGATTCCGCCGGGCGCGGTCCGCCGATCGGATACGCCTCGTCGGCCAGGCGCACATGTTGCGCGCGCACGTCGGCTTCGGAATACACCGCGACCGTGGCGATGCCGAGACGGCGACATGTGCGGATCACGCGACATGCGATTTCACCGCGATTGGCGATCAGGATTTTCTTGAACATTGTCTCTCCGTAAAATTCCTGCGCGTTGCCGATGTCGAGTTCGCAGCATGAAAACTGCAGCTCATCGGCGCGTGATTCAACTCGTTGTCCAGGCAGCTTTGCGTTTGCCGAGAAATGCGCCGAGTCCTTCCTGACCTTCCTCGGATATGCGCAAACGCGCAATCAGCGCCGCGTTTTCCGCATCGATTTTTTCCTGCGCGCTCACAACAAAACCGCGATCACGTTGCACCAATGCTTTGGCTTCGCGTACGGCTTGTGGGCCGGCCTTGAGCAACAGATCGAGCTCGGCTCGCACGACATCATCGAGCTGTGCAGCGGCGACGGTCGTGTGCACCAAGCCGATCGCACGTGCGTGTTCCGCATCGAAAATCGCTGCAGTCAGGAACAAACGCATCGCGTAGCGCTCGCCAATCGCGCGGATCACATACGGCGAAATCACGGCTGGCACCAGGCCGAGTCGGGTTTCGGTCAAGCCGAATTTTGCCGTGTCGGCAGCGATCGCGATATCGCAGCATGCGATCAATCCAACACCACCACCGTAAGCCGCGCCGTTGACGCGGGCGAGGGTCGGCTTCGACAAAAACGCGAGTGTGCGCATGAGTTCGGCGAGGCGCAGCGAGTCGGTATAATTATCAGCCTCGGATGCGCTGGCCATGCCGCGCATCCAGTTCAGATCCGCACCCGCCGAAAACGAAGCGCCAGCGCCGGTCAGCACCACCGCGCGCACCGATGAATCCTGATCACGCTGTTGCAGCGCCTGCGTCAACGCGGCGATCAGCTGATCGTCGAACGCGTTGTGCACGTCGGGGCGATTGAGCTGCAGCGTCGCGATGCCACGATCGATGCTGAGGGAAAGATTGTCGGACATGTGGCGGTTCTTCGCGAGGTGCTGGGCAAGGGCGAATCATACTTGCTTGCACGCCGTGGCGGCACGTCGCGCTGGCGCGGGTGCGGTCGCGTCGGCAAAGCGTTACGATTTATCCCATCCGCACCTGTACGGCGAAGATGTCGCCGTGCCCTGCATCAAAATGCACCGAGTACCCGGAACCATGAGCATTTCACGTATCAAGAAACTCAGCCACGCCGAAGTGCTCGAGGATCGCGTGCCCGAAGACGGGGCGCCCGAGGTCGTCGAGTCGATAACAGCACAGGCCGCGGCCGGGCTGCAGCGATTGATCGAAGGCGAAATCCGGGTTGCCATCGGTCGATTCCTTGGTCGCTCGAACTTTACCTTTGACGAATTGCGCGGACGTTGCCAGCGCGTCATGGCGCCAAGTGGCGATGAGACGTGGTTTGTCGACGACACGGCGGTACTGTTGGTATATCCATGCGAATTGGTGGAATTCGATGATCACGGCAAACATGTGTACGAGGCACGCCGCTCGGTGCGGCAATTGCGATTCTGAGCCGACGACGACGTTCATCGATGCCCACGTAAGATGGCGTCTGTCGATGTCCGGTGATTTCTCGCGAGCGAATAGCGTGCGTTAATTGCTTTTGGTAATGCGAACCATTATCATTTGTTGCCATAGAATGACTTTGGATGAATTCGCATGTTGCGTCGGATCGTGTTTGCCGTAATCGCCATGTCTGCGCTGGCCGCACAGGCGGCGGTGCCTGAGTTCCATCTGGTCGTGCAGGATCACAAGTTTCAGCCGACCGAAATCCAGGTGCCGGCGGGACAGAAATTCAAGCTGATCGTCGAGAACAAGGATGCCTCGCCCGAGGAATTCGAGAGCGCCGAACTGAATCGCGAGAAGGTCGTGGTCGGCAACGGCACGATCGATATCTATCTCGGCCCGCTCGAGCCCGGCAAGTACGGATTCTTCGGCGATTTTCATCAGGATACGGCGCAAGGCTTCCTGATCGCGAAATAGTCGCGTCGATGTACATCTGCAATAAAGGATCTGGTCATGCTTGGTAGCGGTTTGCTGGTGTTTCGCGAGGTGCTCGAAGCGGCGCTGATCGTGTCGATCGTCGCGGCGGCAACGCGCGGTGTCGTGGGGCGCGGTCGCTGGATCGGCGCGGGCATCGGCGCCGGTGTTCTGGGCGCGATTATCGTCGCGTGTTTTGCCGGTGTGATCGCGCAGGCGGTCAGCGGTATCGGCCAGGAACTCTTCAACGCCAGCGTGTTGCTCGCCGCGGTGTTGATGATCGCGTGGCACGCGATCTGGATGGCCAGCCACGGCCGCGAACTCGCGATCGAAATGAAATCGGTCGGCGCGCAAGTGACCGGCGGCAATCGGCCATTGTCGGCGTTGCTGATCGTGGTCGCGATCGCGATTCTGCGCGAAGGCTCGGAAGTGGTTTTATTCCTTTACGGTCAGTCTGCCGGTGGTTCGAGCGCGGTCGATCTAGTCGGTGGTATCTGCATCGGCGTGATCGGCGGTTCGGCGGTCGGGCTGGCTTTGTATTTCGGTTTGCTGCGCATTCCGATGCGCTATTTTTTCAGCGCGACCAATTGGCTGTTGTTGCTGCTCGCGGCAGGACTGGCATCGCAGGCGGCGAGTTTCCTGATTCAGGCCGATATCCTGCCGGCGCTCGGCAATCGCATCTGGGACAGCTCGTTCCTGCTGTCGGATACGTCGTGGATCGGCAAGGCGTTGCATACGCTGATCGGTTACGAGGCGCATCCGGCCGGCACGCAGATTCTTTTCTACCTCGTCACTGCCGCGCTGATCGCGCTGGGCATGCGCATGCTCGGCGGTGGTGGTGGCAAGTCGCCGCAACGGCCGGTCACGGCGCATCTGGCGCATTGATCGGCTCGGTAGCCGAGTCTCGTAATTCTCGAATGAAGCTGCGGAAACGCAGCTTCATTCGTTTCAACGAACCGCACGTTACATGCGGAACACACCGAAGCGCTGCTTCTCGATCGGCGCATTCAGCGCCGCCGAGATCGCCAGTCCGAGCACACGGCGCGTATCCGCCGGATCTATCACGCCGTCGTCCCACAAGCGCGCGCTGGCATAATACGGATGACCCTGGCGTTCGTATTGCTGGCGAATCGGATCCTTGAATTGTTCTTCTTCGTCGGCTGACCAGGTCTTGCCCGACGCTTCCAGACCATCACGCTTCACCGTCGCGAGTACCGACGCGGCCTGTTCGCCGCCCATCACGCTGATGCGCGAATTCGGCCACATCCACAGGAAGCGCGGCTGATAACCACGGCCGCACATCGCGTAATTGCCGGCGCCGAAACTGCCGCCGATCATCACCGTGAACTTCGGCACGTGCGAACACGCCACCGCCGTAACCATCTTCGCGCCATCTTTGGCGATGCCGGCGTTTTCGTATTTTTTGCCGACCATGAAGCCGGTGATATTCTGCAAAAACACCAGTGGAATATCGCGCTGATTGCACAGCTCGATGAAGTGCGCGCCTTTCAACGCCGACTCCGCAAACAGAATACCGTTGTTGGCGATGATGCCGAC
>JANXUW010000465.1 GCA_025351985.1 Pseudolysobacter sp. | reverse complement strand
CGCCTTGCTCGGCGTGCCGCGCGCGCTCGCGCACGGTGCATATGCGCTCGGTGCCAATCGCTGGCAGGCGCTGACCACGTTGATTCTGCCGGCGGCGGCTTCGGGTTTGCTCGCGGCGGTTTTGCTCGGCATCGGCCGTGCGCTCGGCGAAAGCATGATCGTGCTGATGGCCAGCGGCAACACACCGTTGCTGTCGTGGCACGCGCTGGACGGATTGCGCGCGGTCACCGCGAATATCGCGATCGAAGCACCGCAGGCCGCGCCGCATAGCGCGCAGTTTCGCTTGCTGTTGTTGTCGGCGCTGATCCTGTTTGCGGCAACGTTTGTGCTGCATTCCTTCGCCGCGTTATTGCGCAATCGCGTGCGCTCGGGCGGCTCAATTTCATGAGTCGCATGCGTGCATTTTTTCCCGAGGCCGGGGTGTGGCTCAGCGCCGCCTGCGTCAGCGTATGTGTGCTGGCGATGCTCGGTCTGCTCGGTATTCTCGCGGTGAATGGCCTGACCGCATTCTGGCCAAAACCGGTGGAAAGTTTGCGCATTGATGTCGGCAGTCAGCAGCACGATTTGCTCGCTCAGGTGCTCGACCAGGATGGCGATGTGCTGATCCTGCGCGGCTCCGAACCGACACGACTCGGCGAAGCGTATCAGCGTGTGCGCCTGGCGCAGATCGTCGCGCGCAGCCAGCCTGCGGATGTGGTCGAAATTGAGTTGAAGGACGGCCGATTGTTATTCGCGCGCGCCGACATTACGGCGCTGAAAAACGCCATCGCAGCGCACGCGTCGTTGCCGTTTCCAGAGGACGATCCGTTGCATCGCATCACACTCGATGCGAATGAAATCTATCGTCTGCGGGCTGCAAACGGCGATGGTTATTGGCAACGATTCGGCGAATTCGCGAGCCAGCTTTGGCGCTTCCTCAGTACCGGCCCGACCGCGGCGAATCCGGGCGGTGGCATCCTGCCGGCGCTGATCGGCACCGTGATGCTGGTGTTGCTCATGAGCGTGCTGGTGATGCCGCTCGGCGTTCTCGCCGCGGTATATCTGCACGAGCAAACGGCGAGCAGCCGGCGTGCGCGGATACTGCGCAGCGCGGTGAATAATCTCGCTGGCGTGCCGTCGATCATTTACGGACTGATCGGGCTCGCGCTGTTCGTGCATCAGATTGGCGGATCGATCGACCAGCTGTTTTACAGCGAGCGTTTGCCGACGCCGACCTTCGGCAGCGGTGGCCTGTTGTGGGCCGCATTGACCTTGGCGTTGCTGACCTTGCCGGTGGTGATCGTGACCACCGAAGAAGGCTTGGCGCGTGTGCCGCAAAGCATGCGCGACGGTTCACTTGCGCTCGGCGCGACACGCGCGGAAACCTTGTGGCATCTGCTGCTGCCGCTGGCGCGTCCGGCATTGTTGACCGGCCTCGTGCTCGCGATCGCGCGCGCGGCGGGCGAGGTCGCGCCGCTGATGTTGGTCGGTGTGGTCAAGCTTGCGCCAGCCGGGGTTGTCGATGCGCAGTTTCCGTATCTGCATCCCACGCGCGAATTCATGCATCTCGGTTATCAGGTTTACGATACCGCGCTGCAGGGCGCCGATGCGTGGCGCGCCGAGCCGCGTGCGTATGCGTGCGCCTTGGTTTTGTTGCTCGCCGTGGTCGCGCTCAACCTGTGCGCGATCCTGTTGCGCAATCGCCTGCGTGCGCGTTATCGCAGCCTGAGTTATTGAATCGAGAGTTTGCAGCACCGATGCCGAATGACTTTTCCCAGCCACTGAATGCCAGCGCCTTGCCGGTCATGCGCACGGGTTTACTTGCCGGAAAAACCCTGGCGTTGCAGGCGCAGGCGTTGAATCTGTTTTACGGCGATCGGCAGATTTTGCATGCACTGAATTTGTGCGTGCCGGCGCGACATGTCACGGCACTGGTCGGGCCGAGTGGCTGTGGAAAATCCACGTTCCTGCGTTGCTGCAATCGGCTCAACGACGAGGTCGACGGTTGTCGTGTGAGTGGCAAAATTGAGCTGGCCGGCAGTGACATTCACGGTGGCGATTTGCCGGTGCCGGAGCTGCGCCGCAGAGTAGGCATGGTGTTCCAGAAACCGAATCCGTTTCCGTTGACAGTCTATGACAACGTCGCGTACGGATTGCGCCTCGCGGGGTTGCGGCGTCGGCGTGAACTCGACGAGCGTATCGAATCGGTCTTGAAAGTGGTCGGCCTGTGGGACGAAGTGGCAACACGATTGCACGAAGATGCGCTGCTGCTTTCCAGCGGCCAGCAGCAACGCCTGGTGATCGCGCGTGCACTCGCAGTGGAGCCGGAAATTCTGCTGATGGACGAACCGGCATCGATGCTCGATCCGATTTCGACCTTGCGTTTCGAGGAGCTCGTGCACCAACTCGCGCAGCGCTACACCGTGCTGGTGGTAACCCACAATATGCAGCAAGCCGCACGCGTGGCCGACTACACGGCGTTCATGTATCAAGGTCGCGTGCTCGAGTTTGGCGACACTGATAGCGTGTTCACCAACCCTCAGCGTCGCGAGACCGAAGATTACATTACCGGGAAATTTCGCTGACGCAAAATAGTTGCGTGCCGACATTATTTTGAAAACTGAGTCATGGCAAAATCGAGAGACGCTAAAC
>JANXUW010000444.1 GCA_025351985.1 Pseudolysobacter sp. | reverse complement strand
CCGTTCTTGTCGGCATCGGCAAACGCGGCGCGCAGTTGTTCGACGCTGTAGGGTTCGACAGTGATCAGCGAGTCGTTGTTGCGATAGCTGCCGAGGTACTGCGCGTATGCCTTGCGGCTCGAATCCGAATAGCGCGCCGGGGTTTCGGTGCGGCCGTGAAACGCGCCCTTGACCGCGAGGCGACGCACGATCTTGCCGGCGTGACGCGCCCCCGGATCGGTCATGAGCTTGACGTTGACGTCGACCAGTCGGCTTGCCAGCGTGACTGCTTCGGAGCCCGAGTTCAGGCACAGAAATTTGCTGAACGGACTGCCGCCGCGTGTGTGTCCGAGTTCGCGTTTGAGCGCCTCGGTAAAACGCAAATGCGTCACGCTCGGCGTCATGATATTGGCCATCACGTGCGGCTGGCTCATTGCGTCCAGCACGGCCTGCGGCGCATGGCCGAATCCGAGCATGCCGTAGCCGCCGGAATCGTGCAGCACCGCACCTTTCAACGTGACCACCCACGGCCCACGCGCGGCCAGCGCGACGTACGGGTTGATCGCGTCATCGGGATAAAAGTTGATGAAATCCGCCTGGATGCGCTGCAGCTGATCCTGCTCGTCGAGCTTGAGCAGCTCCGGCATTTCGGCAGCGAGTTTTTGCTGCGCGGCGAACGCTTCCTCGATGGCCTGCACCAGCTCCGGATACAGCCTGGCGAGACGCTCGATCGTCGCGTCATCCAGACCGGTGGTGCGCACGGCACCGCCGCTGTTGCGCATCTGCTGAAGTTTCTGGATGAGTGCGTGCATGAGATTTCTCCGGATAGTGAAACAGCGCCGCGATCCAGCTGCAGCGCCATTTTTGTGTCGATTGGGCAGGCATGAAATCCCGCAAGCCGCAAGGATAACATGTGCCTATGGTCTGGCGCAGGGGCCGCTTTATTGGCAGTGGATGGAGCCACTTTGCTTGCCGCATTGCTTGAAATACGGGCGTTGCGCTGCAGCGAAACAGCTGACATCTGTCATACGCAAGTCGTGATGCGCGCGACTGTGATCGGTGCCGACTGGCGCCTAATCTTGGCGCCAGTCAACGGAGGTGTGCGATGAATCGATCCACTGCAACGATTGCCAGTTTGCGTGACGCCAGCAAGCGTTATGGCAAGCAACTCGCGCTCGACCAAGTCACACTCGAATTGCGTCGTGGCGAAGTGCTGGCGTTGCTCGGCCCAAACGGCGCTGGCAAGACCACGGCCATCGCTTTGATGCTCGGCATCGCGCGGCCGGACAATGGCGAGGCGACGCTGTTCGGCACCGCACCGGGCAGCCTCGATGCACGTCGGCGCATTGGTGCGATGTTGCAGACAGACGGCGTGCCCGGCACCTTGAATGTGCTCGAACTGATCACGCTGTTCCGCAGTTATTATCCGCGGCCGCGCAGTGTTGCCGACATCGTTGCGTTGGCCGGTGTCGGCGGCCTGCTCAAGCATCGTTACGCGAGCTTGTCCGGCGGTCAGCAGCGACGTGTGCAATTCGCGCTGGCGATCGTCGGCAATCCGCAAGCGCTGTTTCTGGATGAGCCGACGACTGGCCTCGATATCGAAGCGCGCGAAACCTTGTGGGCGACGATTCGCCAACTCATCAGCGAAGGTTGCGCGTTGTTGCTGACCACGCATTATCTCGAAGAAGCCGAAGCGCTGGCCGATCGTGTCAGCGTGCTGATGCACGGTCGTATGATTGCCGATGGCAGCCTCGAGCAGATTCGCGCACGTGTCAGCGGCAAGCAGATCCGTTGCATATCCACGTTGTCGGAAACCCTGGTCGCGGGCTGGAGCGATGTCCGCGAAGCTCGCCGCAAAGGCGAGTGGCTGGAGATCGTCACGGTGCAGCCGGAGCCGGTATTGCGCCAGCTATTGTTCGAGGATACGCAAGTGCGCGAACTCGAAGTCCGCCGCGCCGGCTTGGCCGAAGCGTTTGTCGAAATCACCAAGGAGGCAGCGTGATGAATACCAGTCTGACTTTTCCGCGCGGCGCACTGATCGCCAGTTATGCGCTCGAAGTGCGCTACGAGTTCATACGGCTGTTGCGCACGCCAAGCTTCGCGGTGCCGACCTTGTTGTTCCCGGCGATGTTCTATGTACTGTTCGGCGTGCTCATGGGCGGTCATGCCAGCGGCGATAATCCGATGGCGCATTATCTGCTCGCGACGTATTGCGTGTTCGGTGTGATGGCGCCGGGCCTGTTCGGATTCGGCATCACCGTGGCGACGGAACGCGAGCGCGGCTGGCTTGCACTCAAGCGGGTTGCGCCGATGCCGGCGGGCGCATATCTCGGCGCCAAAATGCTGATGGCGATGTTGTTCGCATTCCTGATTTTCGTCACGCTGGCGATCCTCAGCAGCAGCCTCGGTGGCGTGCGTTTATTGCCTACGCAATGGCTGGCATTGATGTTGCTCGTGGTGTTCGGCGTATTGCCGTTCTGTGCACTCGGCCTTGTTGTCGGCAGTTACGCCAGCGCGCAAGCCGCGCCCGCGATCATCAATCTGATCTATCTGCCGATGGCGTTTCTGTCGGGATTGTGGATGCCACTGCGCATGCTGCCGAACATGGTCGCGCAAATCGCGCCGCTGTGGCCGCCGTATCATTTATCGCAACTCACATTGTACGTAATCGGGCAGGGTGGCGATGGTCTTGTCGCGATGCACGGTGTCGTGCTGATCGTCATGACCGTGGTGCTATTCGTGATCGCGCAACGACGCTTGCAACGCGCTGGATGAATAGGTTGTCGTTGCCGTCAGCCTTGTAAAGAATGCGGGAGAAATTCATGTCATACCATCTGAAATTCCGTTTCGCTCTTGCCGTGCTCATGGCGGTCAGTTTTGCCGCGATGACGCCATGGATGTCGCATTCATCAGCGACACATGCTGGCCACGCGCACGTCGGTATCGCCGCAAATTCTGCCGGGTCTGAAGTCGGTGGATTTGACGGCATCAAGAACGATGTCATGATCGGTGCCGATACTATCGTCGCCCGCATTCGATAATTTGTTTTGCGCACGTCGCCGGGGAGCACGGATAAATGTTCATTGTTCTCGAACCGTCCGAAAATTCATTGATCAGCAGCCGCGAAACGAACGGCGAGAACAGCCATCGCGATACACGCTGGCTGCCGTTGCTGATGCTGATCTGGTCATTCTGGATTTTCGCCACGCCGCTGGTCATGCTCGGCGACGACTTCCCGCATTGGCTGTGGCCCACGCTGGCCAGTTTCGTTGCTTTCTTGTGGCTGTATTTTCACGCGTATTTCCGCGATCGCA
>JANXUW010000440.1 GCA_025351985.1 Pseudolysobacter sp. | reverse complement strand
CCTGCAAGATAAGGTCGAACTTCTCTTTTTCGGCGATTTCGATGATCACTTTTTGCGCCCGTTCCTGCAAAGATACAAACTCCTCCTGCTGGCGGAGAGTGAAGTCTTCACGATATTCGGCACATACGTGCTCACCGGGCTCGCCACCTTCGTCACTACCAGGTCGGCTTTGGCGCTGACCGTGGTGGTGGTCGAAGCACAATGTAGATCCCCGACGATACAGGTGCCCGGCGTCGGTGGGGCGCCGCCATTATTCGGATCGCCGCCGCCGCCGACCGAGGCATTGTTGGTCAGGCTGGCGGTGGTACCGGATGGCACCGCACTCGCTGCGATCGTGATCGGAACGGAAATCGTACTGCTGCCGGAAATCGCCGCCAGCGAGGTCGAATTGGTGCAGGTAACGGTTTGCCCAGCTGTAGTGCAATTCCAGCTGCCGCTGGTGAAGGACGCCGGCGCACTGAGTCCTGTCGGCAGAATGTCGCTGACCGTTATGGTTCCGCTGCTACCCGTGCCACCGGTATTGGTTTCGGTGAGGGTATACGTCGGCGCCGGTGTGGTTTGTCCGACCGTCCAGGGTCCATTGGATGTCTTGGCGATTTTCAGGAACGTGCTTGAACAGATCGGCACGCCGGTGAACGCCGGCGCCGTTGCCGTGGCGTTGCCGGCGCTGCCCTGGGTCGCACCATTGGCCGGGAATTTGGGTTGGGTAATGCCACTGGAGTCACTGGTACCGTTGGCACCGCCAGCAGCCGTGCTTGATGCCGGTGCACCACCACTCACAGCGATGTAGCCACCACCGCCACCGCCGCCGGCACCTTCACTTTCGGCCGTGGTGATGTGCTGATTGCCGCCTTTGCCGCCATTGGACTTGACTGCCACGCCGCTGAGCGCCGTGTTTGCAATCAATACGACGGAGCCGCCGCCGCCGCCGCCGCCCGGCGCGTCGTTACCACCAGCGAGTCCATTGTTGTCCAGTGCAGCCGCGCCGCCCGCATCAATGGTGCCCGCGCCGCTGATGGTATCGGCCACGATGAATACCAGACCACCGCCATTGCCACCGGCAGTACCGGCAGCGTTGTTTTCGTCACCGGCACCGCCACCGCCACCGAAGAAAAGGCGATCTCCGGCAATACTGGCATCGTTGGTCAACGGCCTGCCGCCGAGGCCTCCGCGTTCGCGGCGATTATTGCCACCCCACGTGGTATTGCCAGGAGCAATCGTGGTGGGGTCGTTGGTATTACTTGCGAAGGTGTAACCGCCGCGACCACCACCGGATGACGTGCTGGTATGGGTAATCGTGCCGTCGAGATCCCATGCGGTGGAATACGACGCAACACTGATGTCAGGAATGCCTTCACCGGTCCAGGTAACGCCACTGTCGCCATTGGCGCCGCCGCCGCCGCCACCGTTGTGGGCATTGCCGCCGCCGCCGCCGTTTGCCGGCGCGCCGCGACCGTAACGACCATTCAATGAATCATACGAAGCTTGATAACCGGCGATGCTCTCGCCCTTCTCTGCGCCACCACTTGCGCCCTGCGTATTGTTGACGTAATAGGTCCAGTCGGTGGCCTGGGTCGCAGTATTGTTGATGATTGCGCCACCGCGAAAACCTTTACCCAGCACCGTAACGCCGGCACCGCCAATGCTCGCGGTCTTTTGCACCAGTACGGCAACGATACCGCCGGTTGTGCCGTTCCACGCCTGAGCCGTAATCGAGCCCGTGCCTGAAATTGTCAGCGATGTGTATTGCGGAACACGAACCACTTGGGCGCCGATGGGATAGGCATTGCGCAAGCCACCGCCGCAGGTATTCGTGCTGCCACCGCTTTGCACGGTAATCACGTTGGCCGCAACCGAAACCACACTGACCATTTCATATCGGCCGGCGTTGTTAAGCGCCGAGACCGCACCGTACAGATTGGAATCCGGCGTATTGATGGTCGCGCCCTGCGCGCTATACAGCATCAGCTCGTCGTTGGCGGTAATGCCGGTCGCACTGGCGACGGTGATCGTCGTGGCGTTCTGAGCCGCTGCCACGGTCGTGCTGGTGTAGAGATTGACCACGGTATTTGCGGTCGTGATGGAACCGACGCCGTCCTTGCCGGGGAAATAGGCAAACGCCGGCGTCAGCGCCAAAACGCTGATCGAAACCAGGGATGCAGCGGCGAAACCTTGACGCAGTCGCACCGGTGATATGCGCTTGAAAAAGCGTTTGATCCGGCCCGCTGAGGCATGCTTGATATCCAACATTGCGATTTCCCCTGGTGTTACTGAATGGATAAACATTGGCGGCAAAATTCTTTGGTGATAGTTCATTTAGGTGGCGGCGCGCTCTGGGTCTGGCAGATCGCGACAATGCAAATGAACAACATTGTTAAAATACGGCATTGCGACTGGCAAGCTGTGCAACAAATGCATCGCATCGTCTGCCTCAGCCAATCCGGCGGGCGCGACGTGACTCAGGTGCGGGACAGATGAATTGTCATCGCCGACCTGCGTGACTGCGGAAGCGTCGATAACGATCGGAATGACGATCACGCTGTTGCCGCCGCCTGCCGCCAGCACGGCACTACTGGTGCAACTCACTGCCTGACCGAGCGTGGTGCACGTCCAACTGCCACTGCTAAAGCTGGCCGGGGCCGAAATTCCGGCGGGCAAGGTATCCAGCACGGTGATCGTGCCGCTGGTCGGTTGACCGCCGCTGTTGGTGACCGTCAGTGTATAGGTCGCACCGCTCTGGCCGACAATCCATGGGCCATTCGAGGTTTTGGCAATTCCAAGAGTCGGCGGCGTTTTCACAATCGTGGTCGCGCTGCCGCAACTTGCCGCCGGGGCGCATGACGCGCCGGGCGTTGGCGGCGCGGTGCCACCAGTGGGGTCGACCGAGGCATAGTTGATGATCGTGCCGGCGCTACTCGGCGCGGTGGTGGTGAGCGTAAATACGGCGGCGCCAATCGCTGTATTTGCCGCGATTGCTGCGGTCAGCGTGACAGTGCAGGTGAGCGTGGTGGTACCGGTGCAAGTCACGCTCGTCACATTGGTACCGATCGTCGCGCTCACATACGTCACTCCGGCCGGCAAAACGTCGCTGACTGTCAGCGTGGTTCCACTTGCCGTACCGCCGCTGTTGCCGAGACTGATCGTATACAGCAGCGAGCCATTAGTCGTGGCGGTGGCAGGCGCGCCTTTGCTCAGCGTGATATTGCTCGGACTGGCGATGGTATCGACGGCACAGCCAACACTCGGCGCGCCGTTGCCGGTACAAGCAGCCGCGGTGACTGCGGTGGGCAGCGCGGCGTTGCTCGGATCCGCCCCGGTGGTTCCAACCTGGGCACGGTTCAGGACAACGTTGGCAGCACCGGCATTCAGTGTAGCGCTGAAGGTAATGCTGGTGCTCGACAACGCCGGGATAACGGCGGTGTTGTCACAGGTGATGGTCTGCGCAGAAACACTGCAGTTGAAAATTCCTGAGGTAAATGGAGTTGTACCGCTGAAACTCATACCTGCAGGCAATACGTCTATCACGCGCACCGTACCGGCACCGCCCGAAACTATGCCGCCCGTATCACTGACCAGCAAGGTGAACGGTACCGTATCCACCGGCGAGCGCGCCTGCGGATTCGCATGCGATTTGGCCAGGCGGATGGTTGGCTGGGTGGCGGTGTCCAGATCGGTCGCACAGCCGCCCGGATTGCTGTTGCTGACGCAATTGCCGACATCGGTCGCGGTTGGAGCTGCGGGCAGCAAGTCCGGATCACCGCCGCCGTTGATGCGTGCCTTGTTGATGTATTGATTACCATTCGTCGCGCTGCCGGCATTCGCGATCAGGCTGAATTTGCTGTTTCCGCCGGCCGCAATCGCGATGGCGGAGGAACAGGTCACGGTCTGCGCGTTGACGCGTATGCAGGCCCAGTCGGCCGCGTTCGTGCCACCGATGGTCAAGCTCGCGGGCCAGTTCATCGATGTCGCACCCACTGTGGGCAGTACATCGGTAAAGTTGATCGTGCCGACGGATGCGGTATCGCCACCGTTATTCACGGTGAACACATAGGTAGTTTGGCCATTGATCAACAGATACGCGACGCCGTCGTCCTTGGTCAGCGACAGGTTCACATGCTTGACGCTGTCGGCATCGGCAGCGCACCCGGATGAAGCATCGAATGAAGTGGTCGCGGGCGGCACCGGCGCAGGGCACGCGGATGTAGTCGCGATCGTGGGCAATGTGGTTTTGTTCGGATCAGCGCCGCCGCCGACTTGCGCAAGGTTGGTCACCGCACCCGGTGCCGCCGTTGCCACCGCGACCGGAATGCTGATCGTGACATTGGCGCCCGCCGCCAGCGGAACTGTGCTATCGCACGAAAAACTCAAACTCGCCGACGTATAGTTGCAAGTAAACGGAGCCTGGGTAAAGGGTGTGACACCGGTATAACTCAAACCTGTGGGAAGAACATCAACGACGCGGATGGTGCCGCTACTGGCGACCGCGCCATTGTTCGCAACAGTCAAGGTGTAGGTGCTGGTGCCTCCGGCAAGAACCGTAACGGTGCCATCGGTTTTGCTCAGGCTCAGCGACGGTGCCTGGATGGTATCGGCATCAATCGCGCAGCCCGATGGATTGTCGTTGGCGCTGCACGCGGTGGTGCTAACCGGGGTCGGTGCAGTCGTCTTGTTCGGATCGCCGCCACCACCGATCAAAGCCTTGTTGACCAGAGAGGTGCCATTCGCCCCGCTGACGATGGCAGCGAACGCAAATACGCTCGAGCCATTGCCGGCGATCACGGTTGCCGAGGTACACGTGATCACCTGGGCAGCGGCAGAACAGGTCCAGTTTGCCGCCTGCGCGCCGCTCAACGGCACTGGGCCAGCGGCGACGGTCAGACCCACCGGCAAAACATCGACAACGGTAATGGTGCCGCTGGTCGCCAACAAGCCAAGGTTGATCGCGGTCAAGGTGTAGGTGGTCAGGCCTGGAGAAACCAGGCTGGTGACGCCATCGGTCTTGCTCAGGTGCAGATCGGTTGCACACAAAGCGCCGGGCACCACGCCGGGGGTGTTCGGAGTCTGAAATGTAGCCAGGCCACCGTTGTTGCCGGTCGACGAATAGGTATCGTTCGGCCCGTTCGTGGTGATACCCGGCGTACCGCCGTTGAGGTTCGCGGTAATACTCATCGCGGCGGGCGAGAACGCGACAAACCCGGCACCACCACCACCACCTGGGCCATGGCGGTCCCCCGGCGTAGGATTAACATCATGGCCTGCCCAGGCATTGCCGCCGTCGCCGCCCGACGCGTCAACCGTGGCCGAGCCGCCGTCGATGGAATAGATCACGACCGAGCCGCCGCCACCGCCGCCGCCCGCCGCATCGTTGCCAGTGTTGTAGCCATGCGCGCCGCGCACATCGATGACACCGGATCCACCGACCAGTCTGGCGCGAATAATCACGATTCCGCCCCCGGCCGCACCGGAAGAACAGATGCCATTGCCGCCGGCGCAGGAAATAGCCTGATTATTGTAGACCCCGGTATCGGCCGTGCCATCGTTGGTACCGCCCGAGCCGCCGCCGCCGCCGAGGAACAAGCGATTGAAAGCTAGCGTCGACGCATATCCTGTGCCGCCACGGCCATCGGTATCGACCAGCGGCGCATTCCAAGGCCGACCGCCGTAGCCGCCCGCGCCGTAGCCGCCGCCGCCGCCGCCGCCGGCGTTTTCGTTGTTGGCGCCGGTACCGCCATCGGTACCACCGCCGCCAGCATTCCCTGGGGCGCCGCGCGCATGCGAGCCACCCGGATAACCTTCGACAGTTGAATCGAGTTGGGTCAATGCCGCCTGGGTAGCAGCTGTTCCATTGTTGCTGGTCTGAAACCCCCAGCCGTTGGTCTTGTTGACGATGTAGCGCGGCGTGCCGACGATGCCTTCGCCTTTGCCGCCGTGCGCATTGGGTGCAACCGTAGCCCAATCGTTCGGCGAACCGGCCCCCGTGCTCTGAATGCCGGCTGCTCCGCGAAAGCCTTTGCCACCCAAGAAAAATGCGCGGTTGGTCTGGCCCTCGACGGTGGCACTGCCCAGCGTCAGGGTATCGCGGACGTCGATGACCGCGACGCCGCCGGTTTCACCGGTCGCACCGACACCACTCAACCCCCACGCCGGCGCCGTCACGCCTGCCGCCGTAGCCGCAGTGTATTGCGGGACGCGGATGACCTGGTAGCGCTTCTGGCCGCTGCTGCCAGCGACATAGTTTGCCTGGGTATAGCTGTTGGTGAGCGCGGGGGTGAACGTCACCACCGCACCGGTGCTGGTGCCGGTCGTAGCCACCACCTTGACGAACTCCTGCAAACCCGCGCTGAGCACGCTGGTTGTGCCCGAGCCGGTGCTGCCATCACCGTAGCTGCCGGAGTTGGTAAAATTGATTGTGCCATCCTGCATCTGGATGATCAGCAGAAGGTCGCCGGCGACGATCGCGTCAGTCGCACCGCGCCCATCGCGCAGTCCGAGCGTCAGGGTCGTCGCACCTGCACTAAGATTGGCGTTGCCCTGGAAAAAAGTATTCACGATACCAGTGGGTGTACCCAGTCCACTTACCCCGGGTACGGCACATACCTGAGCCCATGATTCACTCATCACACCGAGCATCATGCCGAGAACCGCGCAGGCGCAGAGGTGCGGAATATTCGCGAAGCGAGATCGCCCTGACCGGATCGGTTTGTACTTCGTCATTGGCGGCATTTCCGAATCACTGCATTCCCGCTGATTGCCTGTGGCGTCCGTCTACGGGAAGCCGAAGTTTGAATTTTCCGCGCTAACCTGCTGTTTCAGACCCACGCAAAACTCGAAAGCCACACCAGATGGCATTCGATCGGGACGTGTCGCAGAGCGCGCAATGGTGACGCTGCCGTTACAACACCTGCGCCCCATGCGCAGCCCCTATGTGTCTAGATAACGCAGAAATTTGTCCAGTTCTGACGCAGAAAAGCGCTTTAATTGGTAGCTTTTTATAGCGTAAAACTATGTAAAAACCCGGAAAAATAGTGACGTACGTCACTTAATGTTGCGTTGCTGGCACAAAAAACACAACCTCCACGGTGTGAAGAATTGCAACGGTCTCTTGCCGAGCACAGATTTACGCAGTACGCCGCCGGCTGGATGCATAAGCAATGAGCGTGCCGACCGGACGGTCGGTTTTCATAGCCGGGCGAGAGATTCAGCCCGCAACGCGCCCATAACGATCTTCGAGCCGGACGATGTCGTCCTCGCCGAAATAATCGCCGCACTGCACTTCGATCAGGGCGATATCGGCATCGGTGGGGTTTTCCAGACGATGAATCGTGTTCATCGGGATGTAGGTCGATTCGTTACGTTCGAGCAGAAACTCTTCCTCGCCTACGCGCACCTTGGCGACGCCGCTGACCACGGTCCAGTGCTCGCTGCGCCGATGATGCATTTGCAGCGAGAGGACGTGGCCGGGCTTGACCATGAGCCGCTTGACCTTGCAGTCGGCCGCGTCCTCGAGAACCGTGTAGCTGCCCCACGGCCGATGCACGGTCTTGTGGAACGCAGCC
>JANXUW010000406.1 GCA_025351985.1 Pseudolysobacter sp. | reverse complement strand
AACAACGACGGCACGGGCGTACGCGGCAATCTCAAAGCCGTGGTGCAGAAAATCCTGCTCGATCCTGAAGCGCGAATTGGCCACTGGCAGAATCCCGATACCTACGGCAAATTGCGCGAGCCACTGCTGGTGCTCTCGCATGTATGGCGCGCGATGGGCGCGAAACACATGTGTGGCAACGATCAGGATCAACCCAATCCGGGCAATCCAGACATCATCTACAAATACAATAATCAACCGTATCGGTATGCGGGTTACGGCGGCGCGTGGAGGCCGAATGACTGGATCGGACAGATGCCGCTGAATGCGAATACCGTGTTCAATTTCTTCAAGCCCGGATTTATTCCGGGCGGAGAAATGACTACGGCCGGGTTATACGGCCCCGAATTCCAGACCACCACCGACACAACCATCACCGACATCACCAGCGATTCGTTCTACCGTGGTTTTGGTGGGGATATATCGGATACGTGCGATTCCAGCGATGACTATGGTGACGTGCAAATCAACCATGCGCAGGATCTCGCTCTCGCCGGCAACAGCACTGGCGGAACGGCGGATCCATCGGATCGACTCGTCGATGCCTACAACATCCGCTTCATGGGCGGGCAGATGTCGCCGTTCATGCGCCAAACGCTGATCAGTTATCTCAATACGCTTAGCACGGCCAACTCGGGTTCGGATGATTTTCGAATCGAGCGCATCGAACGTGCGCTTGGTCTGATCCTGACCTCGCCCGAATACATCATCCAGAAGTAGGAGGCCATCATGCGTCCCGATCGTCGCAAGTTTATTCAGCGCAGCCTGTATGCCGGACTGGGTGGTGTCAGTGCATTCTCCGCACTGGGCAATCTCAAACTTTTGCAGGCAGCCACCCACGCCACGAACAGCTATAGTTTCAGCGATTACAAAGCGCTGATTTGTGTATTTTTATACGGTGGTAACGACAGTTTCAACATGGTTGTGCCGGTCTCAAACGGAACAGGAACGGCGCGCACCAACTATCAGAATATTCGCTCCGTGCTCGCGTTGCCCACCGCCGGATTGCACACCCTGAGCGCACCCACCGGCAACAATTACGGCAGCCCTGGCGATGGCAGTATCTACGGCTTGCATGCCGGCATGCCCGAGCTGGCAACCGTGTTCAACGCCGGGCATGCCGCCGTGATCGCGAATGTCGGCACGCTGGTTGGTCCGGTTAGCAAGATCGAGTTCATGAACGGCAATCCGGCACTTCCGCCGCAACTGTTTTCGCATTCCGATCAGTCGGCATATTGGCAATCCTCGCCGCCAAGCAATTCACCGGCGAGCGGCTGGGGCGGACGAATCTGCGATCTCCTGGCGGGCGCCAATCCGCTCGGAATCCCGAATCTGAGCTCGCTGAATGGCGAGGACATTTTTATCCGTGGGCAGGACGTCAACGGCTACATCATGGATTCGAACAGCGCATCCACGTTCCAGCTTCCCTACGATCAATACGGTGCCGGCACCGGCATGCAGGCCGCGTTCAATGCGCTCAAGGCGCAAGGCTCGCAATCCAATGTGCTGGAACGCACCTACGCGGGCACGATGAATCATTCGATCGCCACCGCTGGCATCATCAACTCCGCGCTGGCCGCAGCGCGTCCCGCGAGCTCGGGCCATTCCGCAGGCGATCCGTTCAACTCGATCTTCAAGAGTTATTTCCCCGGCGCCACGGGTTACGACATCGACACCCAACTGCAGACCATTGCCGAGTTGATCTGGGCCGCCAACAACAACGTGTCGGGTTACACCGGACTCAAGCGCCAGGTATTTTTTGTCACCACCGGCGGCTACGACACGCATAGCGACGAATTGGCGCAACACGCGGGTGCGAATGGCAATCTCGGCTTGTTGCCGCTATTGTCCAAGTCGCTCAGCGGGTTTTACAACGCGTTGAACAGTGTGGGACTGGCGTCCAAGGCAACGGCGTTCACGGCATCGGATTTCGGTCGCTCGCTGTCGGCAAATTCCGGTGGCACCGATCATGGCTGGGCATCGCATCATCTGGTGGTCGGCGGTGCGGTGGCGGGCAACAAGTTTTATGGCGACAGCCTGACCGGCAACGGTCTGGCGCAGATGCCGAGTTTGCTGCCATCGGCGAGCAATCCGAACGACGGCGGTTATGGCCAGATGATTCCGACCACGTCGGTCGATCAGTACACGGCGACGCTCGCAAAATGGTTTGGCTTGACGGATGGCGATATCGATCTGATCCTGCCCAATCTCGGGCCGAACTTCAGTCACCGCGATCTTGGTTTCCTGAGCTGATCACAGCATCGGCGGAGTTTCACAGCGATCAACGGATTGATCGCGTGAACGTCGTCGCGGCGATCTCGGTCAATCCACGTAAAATGATTGCAGTTGCACCGGCGTGGTCGCTTTGACAATGATCTGACCGCGCATGCCGGTAGTCGCGGTGCCATGTTCTTCGCAAAAATAACCGAAAGTGCCGACTGTCGAAAACGTCACCGTCGCGTGCCAGCTTGATGCGCTGACGTTGCCGTTGCCGCTGTTGCCGTCGTTGTCGCAGCCGTTCGCGCAACGAAACGAGCCGTCGTTCGCGACGACATTGTGCAAGCCGCCGGAATTCTTGAAAGTGATCGTATCGCCGGGTGCGATCGTGATCGACGCCGGAAAAAATACTGTTCCGCCGCTGCCGGCGAGCACGTTGAAATTGGCCGCCAACGCTGACAATGGATTGCCGATCAGCAGCAGGGATAAAAGCACGAAAAGTTTTGCCGAGGAATATCGATCCACTCGTTTCGACGGTAAAATGCAGCGGTTCCGGTTCATGCGAGTCATCGTTTCTATCGTGATGCGGCAATCATAACCCAGCGGAATTGAATCCTCTCCGATCCGATGTTGCTAATGCGTTAAAAGCGGTCGACCGGATCCGATTCGCACCATCGCAAACGCCAAGCGTGTGTTGATTTTCATGCCCCTGTCCCCACACTGTAGGCACCCACTCTGCCGTCAAGAGAAACCATGACCACGACCACGACACCAGAAACGCATAAATTCCAGGCCGAAGTGCAGCAGGTGCTGCAACTGGTGATCCATTCGTTGTATTCGCACAAGGAAATTTTCTTGCGCGAACTCATTTCGAATGCGTCCGACGCCTGCGACAAGCTGCGCTTCGCCGCGATCGGCAATCCCGCGCTGAGCCAGGACGACGCCGAGCTGCGCATCGAAATCAATTTCGACAAGGAGGCACACACCTTGTCGATTCGCGACAACGGCATCGGCATGAGTCGCGATGAAGTGATCGAAAATATCGGCACCATAGCGCGCTCCGGCACGCGCCGTTTTCTCGAACAGCTCTCGGGCGACCAGCGCAAGGATGCCCAGCTGATCGGCCAGTTCGGCGTGGGTTTTTATTCGGCCTTTATTGTCGCCGACAAGATCACCTTGACCACGCGCCGCGCCGGCGATGCGGCGGATACCGGCGTACGCTGGGAATCGACCGGCACCGGCGAATACACGCTGGAAACGCTCGAGACCGTCGCGCGCGGCACCGCCGTCACCCTGCATCTGAAAGACGACGAACACGAGTTCCTGCAGCCGTGGCGCTTGCGCGAACTGATCTCGAAATATTCGGACCACATCGGTTTCCCGATTCGCATGCCCAAGGAAATTGGGCACGATGAAATCGAGGTCAAGGAAGGCGAAGAAAAACCCGCGCTCGAATGGGATACCGTCAATCACGCCTCGGCGTTGTGGGCACGGCCGAAATCCGAATTGAAAGACGAGGATTACCAAGCGTTCTACAAACACATTTCGCACGACTTCAACGATCCGCTCGCGTGGGCGCACAACCGCGTTGAAGGCAATCAGAGTTACACTTCGCTGTTGTTCGTGCCGAGCAAGGCGCCGATGGATGCGATGTGGTCGGGGCGCGAAGAACGCAAAGGCTTGAAGCTCTACATTCGTCGCGTGTTCATCATGGACGCGAGCGAACAATTGCTGCCGGCGTATCTGCGTTTCGTCAGCGGCGTGATCGATTCGGACGACCTGCCGCTCAACGTCAGTCGCGAAATCCTGCAGCAGAACAAACTGGTCGCGCAGATCAAGAGCGGCGCGAGCAAACGCGTGCTCGATCTGCTCGAAAAAATCGCGAGCGACGACAAGGAAAAATACCAGGGGTTCTGGAACGAATTCGGCAACGTGCTCAAGGAAGGCGTGGCCGAGGATTTTGCGAACAAGGACAAGCTCGCCAAGCTGCTGCGTTTCGCCAGCACGGCGAACGAAGACAAGGCGCAAACCGTGTCGCTCGACGACTATATCGGGCGCATGAAACCGGGCCAGGAAGCGATCTACTACATCACCGCCGACAGCTGGCTGGCCGCGCGCAACAGCCCGCAACTCGAAGCGCTGAAGGCGCGTGGCGTCGAGGTATTGCTGCTGGTCGATCGCATCGATGAGTGGATGATCGGTTATCTCAACGAATATACCGGCAAGAAACTCAAGTCGGTGGCGAAAGGCGATATCGAGATCGACAAGCTCGCCGATGCCGGCGGCGATGCGGACAAGCGCAAGGAAGCAGAAAAGGCCGCAGAAGGCGTGCTCGGCAAACTCAAGATTCTGCTCGCCGACAAGGTGCGCGATGTGCGCGTGAGCCATCGCCTGACCGAATCGCCGTCGTGCCTGGTGCTCGACGAACACGACATGGCCGCGCACATGCAACGCCTGCTCAAGCAGGCCGGACACGACGTGCCGTCGCAACAGCCGATCCTTGAAATCAATCCGGGTCATCCGCTCGTGCAGCGTCTGGAAAATGAAACCAACGAGGCTCGCGCGAACGATCTGGGCTTGCTGTTGCTGGAGCAGGCGCAACTCGCCGAAGGCGGTCAGCTCGATGATCCGGCGGCGTATGTGCGCCGCGTCAATGCGTTGTTGCTGGAAGGATTGAAGTAACCAAGCGCAGCTCGCTCCGCTGAAGCCTGCGTCATATCAAAAAAGTGTCGTCATCCCAGCGCAGGCTGGGATGACGGGCAGTGCATCGCTCAACCGTGCGCGCCGCTTTCTGGCGCGACGC
>JANXUW010000355.1 GCA_025351985.1 Pseudolysobacter sp. | reverse complement strand
TCGGTCTACAAATTTCTGAGTGCCTCGGGCGGTGCGGCGGATGCGCCGCTGCTCGGTTTGCCGTTGCGCTCGCCGACCGCGCCTCCAGCTACCGATCTGGATTTGCGCAAGCTTGATCCGGCACTGCTGCGCGTTCCGGCGGATGCCGCCGAGCCGCATACGATTCCCGGCAGCAACAGTTTTGGTGTGGCCGGCGCGCTCACGCAAAGCGGCGCCGCGCTGATCGCCAACGACATGCACCTGGGCCTGCGCGTGCCCGGACTGTGGTTTCGCGCGCGATTGATTTATCCGAATCCGCGTCATCGCGGCGAGGATGTCGATATCAGCGGCGTCAGCCTGCCTGGCACGCCCGGCATCGTGGTCGGCAGCAACCGGCATGTGGCGTGGGCGTTCACCAACAGCTACGGCGACTGGGCCGACTGGGTGCGCATCACGCTCGATCCGGCCGACGCGACGCGCTATCGCACTGCGGATGGCTGGGACAGCATCAAGACCTTTCCCGAGATCATCAAGGTACACGGTGGCACGGATGAAAAACTCGATGTGCGCGAAACGCGCTGGGGACCGATTCTCGGTGCCGATGCCGACGACACTCCGCTCGCGCTCGCGTGGATCGCGGCGCAGCCCGGCGGCGCCAATCTCGATCAGATGAAAATGGAACTGGCCGATACTGCCGACGAGATTGTCGATATTGCCAATCGTAGCGGCATGCCACCGCAGAACATCATCGTTGGCGATCGCGCCGGCAACCTGGAATGGTCGATCGCCGGCCGCATTCCCAAGCGCACAGGCGACTACGATCCGCTGCTGCCGTCGGACTGGAGCCAGCCGAATACCGGTTGGAACGGCTGGCTCGATCCGAATCTGTATCCGCGTATCGCCAATCCGAACTCGCACCGTTTGTGGACCGCAAACTCGCGCGTGGTCGATGACGAATGGCTGAAGTTGATCGGCGACAGCGGTTACGATTTCGGCGCGCGCTCAAGTCAGATTCGCGACGATCTCAAGGCGAAGGAAAAATTCGCCGCAGCCGACATGCTGGAGATTCAGCTCGACGATCGCGCCTTGTTCATGGCGCAGTGGCGCGGCGTGCTCGTGAAAACTCTCGTTGATCCGGGCAACGATCCGGCGTTGATTGCCATGAAAACGCAACTGGCAAACTGGTCGGGGCACGCCGATACCGCGTCGGTGAGTTATCGTCTCGTGCGCGATTTCCGGCGCGAAGTGGTCGATACCGTGCTCGATGGTTTTGCCGCGGCGGTGCGGGTGAAGTTCGCCGATTTCAAACTGCCAAAAATCGGCCAATCCGAAACGTTGGTGCAGGCGATCGTCGCGCAACGCGCACCGCATTTGCTGCCGCCGGGATATGCAAGCTGGGACGATCTGCTGCTGAAATGCGCCACGCGTGTCGCACATCATCTCGACAAACAACCCGGCGGCATCGCCGCGCGCAGCTGGGGTGAGTTCAATCAGAGCGACATCCATCATCCGCTCGCCAACGCGCTGCCGTTGATCGGGCGCTGGCTGTCGATGCCGCGCGATGGTTTGCCCGGCGACTCGTTCATGCCGCGTGTGCAAGGCGCGGATTTCGGCGCGTCGGAACGGCTTGCGGTCGAACCCGGCCATGAAGAGCAAGGTTATCTCGAACTGGCCGGCGGCCAGAGCGATCACCCGTTGTCGCCGTTCTTCGGCGCCGGTCATGCCGACTGGATGCAGGGAAAACCAACACCATTTCTGCCGGGCGCGACAAAATATACTTTGCAGCTTTCTCCACAAAGCCGCTGATTGCGCCATCAAAAACGG
Source organism: Pseudolysobacter sp. (assembly GCA_025351985.1). Lineage (GTDB taxonomy): Bacteria > Pseudomonadota > Gammaproteobacteria > Xanthomonadales > Rhodanobacteraceae > Pseudolysobacter. Next base: position 993 of record JANXUW010000355.1, on the reverse strand, counting down.
CATATCGCCACAAGCCGGGCGCGTGAATTTTCCGCGCCTCGTTTCCTCTCGAATTCGCGTCTTGCGACCAGAATTCGGTGCTGTCATCGCCAAAGCATTACAATAGTCGGCTGCGCGCAATCGCGCCCGCCCTTCTATATCCGGTCATCGCATGCCTTTAGTTACCCTGCAAAATCTCGATTACAGCGTCGGCGGCCCATTGCTGCTGAAGCAGATCAACCTGGCCATCGAGCCGAACGAACGCGTCTGCGTGGTCGGGCGCAACGGCGCCGGCAAGTCGACGCTGCTGAAACTCATCGCCGGTGAAATCAAGCCGGACGACGGCGAAGTGCGTGTGCAATCCGGCGTGCGCATCGCGCGACTGGCGCAGGAAGTGCCGCAGAACGCGAGCGGCAGCGTGTTCGACGTCGTCGCCGAAGCGCTGGGCGATATTGGCGCGCTGCTCGCGCAATACCACCACCTGATTCACGAGCTCGAACACGACGGCAATGCCGACGAACTCGGCGACGTGCAGGCCAAGATCGAGGCACAGCATGGCTGGACGCTGGAGCAACGCGTCACTCAGGTGTTGTCGCGTTTGTCGCTGCCCGAAGATATCGATTTCAGCGCGCTTTCCGGCGGCATGAAGCGCCGCGTATTGCTCGCGCGCGCTCTGGTCGTGCAGCCGGATTTGCTGTTGCTGGATGAGCCGACCAACCATCTCGATATCGCCGCCATCGAATGGCTCGAAGATTTTCTGCGCAGCTTCGGCGGCAGTCTGTTGTTCATCACCCATGACCGCGGTTTTCTGCGCCGGCTCGCCACGCGCATCGTCGAAGTGGATCGTGGCAACATCACGAGCTGGCCCGGCGATTACGAAAATTATCTGCGTCGCCGCGAAGAACGTCTGCACGCCGAAGCGCAGGCCGATGCGTTGTTCGACAAGAAACTCGCGCAGGAAGAAGTCTGGATTCGCCAAGGCATCAAGGCGCGCCGCACGCGCAACGAAGGCCG
>JANXUW010000350.1 GCA_025351985.1 Pseudolysobacter sp. | reverse complement strand
AACGGACCTTTTTCCGCGTCGCCGCGATACACGTCGTAGCCGAAGCTGTCGACTTCGCTGGCCGTCGACCAGCGCGCGGTATTTTTCAGTCGTTGCGCGGCCGCGACCTTGCTTTGATCGCCGCAGCCCGGTACGGGTGTGGCGGCGAGTGCATGCAGCGGCAACAACACAATCAGGGCAATGAATACGAGGCGATGCGAGCGCATGAAACTCTCCAGGGAAAAAGAAAGAAATACCGGAATGGTGCGGTTCAGGCGGCCACAATAATGGCGCGAGGTATCACAACGCAATGCCTGGAATTATTGCGCAAACGATTGATCCGACCGACGCGACAGCCGACCGACATCATCGTGCAACTCACGTGCGATCGATGCGAATCTGGAATGCTGCGCCGCCGAGCATTTCGGATCGCGTGACCTTGAGCTCGCCGCGATAGGCCTTGAGAATATCCTGCACGATCGACAAGCCGATACCGTGGCCTTGCACACGCTCGTCGCCACGCACGCCGCGCTGCAAAAGATAATCGATGCGTTCCGGCGGAATGCCCGGGCCGTCGTCTTCGACACACAGCAGCAAACCGCTGCGGTGCGCCTGCGTGGCATCGATGCTTTTCACCGTCAGCAGCACACGATGTTTGGCCCACTTGAACGCGTTCTCGAGCAGGTTGCCGAGCAGTTCGAGCAGATCGCCCTGCTCGCCATAAAAACGCGCCTTGGCATCGATGTCGAACTCGCACAAAATATTTTTCGTCGCATAAACTTTTTCGAGACTCATGACGATTTCCTCGGCATGCTGCTCGATCGCCACCGGCGTGGCGAACGTGTGCTGGCCCGAGGTCGCGGCGCGCGAAAGCTGGTACGCCACAATCTGATCCATACGCCGCACCTGCTCCATCATCGCACCACGCAAGGCATCGCCGTCGGGTTCGGATTCGAGCTGGTTGCGCGTGACCGCAAGCGGCGTTTTCAAGCTGTGGGCGAGATCGGACAGCGTGTTGCGATAACGCTTGAGATGATCGCGCTCGCTTTCGATCAAACCGTTCACGCTCGTCGTGAGGCCGGTGAGTTCGAGCGGATAACGACCCGACAGGCGCTCGGTCTCGCCGCGCTCGACCTTGGTCAAATCGCTCGACACACGCCGCAGCGGCAACAGGCTCCAGCGCAGCACAAGCAACTGCAACAACAGCAGCAGCAGCCCGAGGCCACCGAGATAGACCAGCAAGGTACGCCGAAACGCCGACAATTCCGCGTCGAGCACACTCGCGTCTTCGGCGACGTGAAACGTCAGCGGCACCTTGTTGCGGCGATTCGGCACTTCCCAGTTCACGCCCAGGCTGACCAGATAAATCGGGCCGCTGCCGGTATCGACGGGGCCGCTGAACTTGATCTCGTTGCTCGGCGGCAGCACGTTGTCGAACGGCAGGTTCCTGCCGATCGCCGAGCGTGAGCGCCACGAATTTTTTTCCCCACTGACACCGGCATACAAACCGGAACCCGGGCGATTGAAACGCGGGTCGGGCGGCAGTTCCTCGGCCGGCTGCAATTGTCCGGAGCGGTTCATTTCGGACGCCGCGAGGTAACCGTAGAGATAGGTTTGCAAGCGCTCCTGCAACGAGCTGCGCAAGGCGTTGTAGATCGCCTCGTCGAGCGCAAAACCGGTGAGGCCGAGAAACGCGGCAAGCGCCACACTGGCGGCGAGCAGCGAGCGCGCTTGCAGCGATAACGGGCGACGTCGCGCCATCTTCGATCGATCTCGTTGCGACTTAAACGCCGCGACTAACGCGTCGAGGATTATCCATCGCGAGCCTACTCATCACCGTCGGAACGCGGGATCGAGAAACGATACCCGCGGCCACGCACGGTTTCGATCGGCTTGAGGAGGTTTTCCGGGTCGAGTTTCTTGCGCAGGCGACCGATGAAAACCTCAAGCACGTTCGAGTCGCGATCGAAATCCTGCTGGTAAATGTGCTCGGTCAGGTCGGCCTTCGACACCAGCTCGCCAGCGTGCAGCATGAGGTATTCGAGCACCTTGTATTCGTAGCTCGTGAGATCGACGCCCTGCTTGTTGACGCTGACGGTTTGCGCCGTGGTATCGAGTGCGATCGGGCCGCATTCGAGCATCGGTTTGGTCCAGCCGCTGGCGCGACGCACGAGTGCGTTCAAGCGCGCGAGCAGTTCCTCGACATGGAACGGCTTGACCAGATAGTCGTCGGCGCCGTGCTTGAGACCCTGCACCTTGTCCTGCCAGCTCGTGCGCGCGGTCAGGATCAGGATCGGATAGCGCTTGCCTTCGTCGCGCAGCGCCTTGACCAGATCCATGCCGGATCGTTTCGGCAAACCGAGATCGATGATCGCGACATCGAACGGCACCTCGCGGCCCATGTACAGGCCTTCGTCGCCATCGGCCGCGGCATCCACCGCAAATCCTTCGCGCTTCAATCGCGCGGCCAGGGTTTCGCGCAATGGCGCTTCGTCTTCAACCAGCAGTATGCGCATGCAATATCCTTGAGTTGATGAGCATCTAAAAAATCGTAGCGAGCGATGGCAGTTTGCATTCCGCCGGAACGCAGGAACCGGAGTGTACTCAAATGTACATGAGGTAGCGGACACTTTTGCGAAGCACCGCTTCGCTGTGTTCGCCGGAGCACCGCCGGAATGCAAAATGTCGAGCGTAGTAGATTTTTTAGATGCTCAGTTGTCGTCGGCTGTGACTTGTATCACGCGCACTTGTCCATCGCGCGTGAGCACCTTGATACGATAAATCTTTTTCTTGCCGACCTGAATCGGTTCGGCGGACAACACCTTGCCGCCGGTGTCGCGTTGCACCTTTTCGATCGCTTGCTGCAGGGTCACTTCGGCATGCACCGATCCCGCCGCCAAACACAAGGCGAGACTGGTCAAAAGAAGTGATGTGCGGATCGACATGCGAAGAATGATAACCGGGCAGGTGCAGGCTGCAAGCCTGCGAATGGTCGCACTGTGGGGCCGGCGGATTGAATTTGCGCTGAATCATGCGGTTTGACCGCGGGCGAATCGATCACCTTGTTCGCGACGATGCGTCGTTGCTCTCAAAAAATCTCGCCAACACAACAACGCAAACTGCCGCCGGCTTTTTCGATTTCATCGAGCTGGACACTGCGCACGGCAAATCCCCACGCCTGCAATTGTTCGCGCTGTTCATTTCGCAAAGCGGCTGCCGCGACCGCGCTGAACCAGACACTGTCCGGCGCGAGTGAGATCGCATTGCCGGCGAACGCGGTTTTCTGCGCGGTATCGAGCGTGATCGCCCTGCCCGCGTAAACCTGCGCGATTGCCGCGGCAACCGCCGCATCGGCGAACCCCTGCGGCGCGAGCACCGCGGCGCGTCCGGCGAGAATCGCGAGCACAACGTTGGTGTGGTATTCGCCGGCCGCAAGTTCGAAACAGAATGTGAGATTCAGACCAAACGCATCGTGCATCGCGCGTGCGCCAGCCATGTCGCAACGTTCCGAAAGTCCGCAGAAGCCGATGCCGCGCGCACGGTCGATCACCAGCGCGCCGGTCAACTCGGCGATATGCGCGCCGCCGGACAAATCGAGAACTTCGTAACCGAGGATGTCGCGAAAAAACGCGCGGATATCCGGACACGCTGCCTCGCGCTGGCGCACCGCATGCCGCATCGCGCCGACAATCAAACGTCCGCGCGTGGTGGCGAATACGTTGTTCGGAAAAACCGCATCGGGCGTCGCCGGATCACCCGGAAACGTGATCACCGGCAATTCCTCTGCCAAGGCCGCCGCGAGTTGCGTATGTTGTGCGAGTGCGCGTGCCGCATCGACCTGTTGCGACAGATCCATGTAGCGATTGTCCTGCGCCGATTGTGTCGCCAGCGCAAAACCCAGCGGGCTGCGCAAAAACGCGGCACGCGCGCACGGCGGCGCGCGCATCGGAAAACGCTCATACGAAAATGCGGCCAGGAAGTCGGCAGCGCTGGTGACGATCATGGGGTCGGCAGGGTCGGTAAAACCGGCGATTTTATCGGAGTACCACCACCGCTGCGCTGCCACTGCGTGAGGTTGCCATCCGGCAGAGCGGCGTAGGCGCAATTGCGGCCGTCGTCCTTGGCGCGATACAAGGCTTCATCGGCAAGCGCGAGCACCTGCTGCATCGACAAAGCGTGTGCCTGATCGTGGCGAAACGGAAACATCGCCCAGCCGATCGAACAGGTGACATCGATGCGATGATACGGGCCGAT
>JANXUW010000346.1 GCA_025351985.1 Pseudolysobacter sp. | reverse complement strand
CGACAAGGTCGGCGACAAGCGCCTGATCGTGGTCACCGATCTCGGTGTGCTGGTCAAAAAATCGATCGATGGCACGCAGGATATCTACGTACAATCGATCCGCAGCGGCGAGCCGGTGGCCGATGCGCATGTCGATGTCGTCGGCAAGAACGGCCAGACCATCCTGAGCGAAACCACCGATCACGATGGCCACGTGCATTTCACCACGCTCGACGCGTACACACGCGAAAAGGCGCCGGCGATGTATCTCGTGCGCAAGGGCGAGGATCTCTCATTCCTGCCGGTCGGCGCGCGCGATCGCAAGCTCGATTATTCGCGCTTCGATATCGGTGGCCTGCGCAACGCAAAAGACGGCGGCGAACTCACCGCGTATCTGTTTTCGGATCGCGGCATCTATCGTCCGGGCGACACTTTCCACATCGGCATGATTGCGCGCGCGGCGGACTGGAAAACCACGCTCGACGGCATTCCGCTCGAAGCCGAAATCGTCGATCCGCGTGGTATCACGGTCGAGCGCCACAAGCTGCGTCTGGGCGCGGCCGGTTTCGAGGAATTGAGTTACACCACGCAGGAAAACGCACCTACCGGCGCGTGGACGGTGAACCTCTACATCACCAAGGAAAAAGACGGCAACAAGACGCAGAAGCAACTCGGCTCGGTCGCCGTGCAGGTCAAGGAATTCATGCCGGATCGCATGAAGGTCGACGCACATCTGTCGCAGCAAGTGGTCGAGGGTTGGGTCAAGCCGGATGACTTGAAGGCGCTCGTGTCGGTGCAGAATCTGTTCGGCACGCCGGCGCAGGATCGACGCATCGAGGCGAGCCTGACCTTGACGCCCGCGTTCCCGGCATTTCGCAGTTATCGCCAATACCATTTCTTCGATCCGCAGCGCGCCAAGGAAGGTTATGCCGAACCGCTTGGCACAGCCACGACGAATGAAAAAGGCGAGGCGGAATTTCCGCTCGATCTCGGCAAATATGGAACCGCGTCGTATCAGTTGTATTTTCTCGCCAAGGCGTTCGAGGCCGAAGGCGGGCGTAGCGTTGCGGCCGAAGCGGTATCGCTGGTGTCGTCGCAGGATTACCTGATCGGCAGCAAGGCCGATGGCAATCTCGAATTCATTGCGCGTGGCGCGAAAGTCGACACCAACCTGATCGGCATCGATCCGCATGCGAAAAAGATCGCGGTCGATGGACTGAAGGCGGTGCTGGTCGAACGGCGTTACGTATCGATCCTGACCAAGCAGGATTCCGGTGTTTTCAAATACGAATCGCGCATGAAGGAAGTGCCTGTCTCGGATCAGCCGCTGGCGATTCCTGCAGCGGGACTCGACTACACGCTCGCCACCGACAAGCCCGGCAATTATTCGCTGCTGATAAAAAATGCGCACGGCGACGAGATGAATCGCATCGATTACGCGGTCGCCGGCGAAGCCAATCTCACTCGCTCGCTCGAGCGCAACGCCGAGCTGCAACTGACCTTGTCCAAGACCGACTACGCGCCCGGCGAAGACATCGAAATCGCCGTGCGCGCGCCGTACGCCGGCAGCGGCCTGATCACGATCGAACGCGATCATGTCTACGCCAGCGCGTGGTTCAAGGCTGGCACGAGCAGCTCGGTGCAGAAGATCCGCGTACCGGCGAATTTCGAAGGCAACGGCTATATCAACGTGCAGTTCATCCGCGATCCGACCTCGGACGAAGTGTTCATGAGTCCGCTGAGTTACGGCGTCGTACCGTTCTCGGTCAATCGGGACGCACGCCGCAATGCGATCACGATCAGCACGCCGAATCTGGTCAAGCCGGGCGAAGCATTGAACATCAAGCTGACCTCGGCGCAGCCCGCGCGCGTAGTCGTGTTTGCGATCGACGAGGGCATCTTGCAAGTGGCGCGTTACAAGCTCGGCGATCCGCTGGAATTCTTCTTCCGCAAGCGCATGCTCGAAGTGCAGACCGCGCAGATTCTCGATCTGATCCTGCCCGATTTCAACAAGCTCGTCGGCATGGCCGCGGCACCGGGCGGCGATGGCGACAACATGCTCGGGCGCCATCTCAATCCGTTCAAGCGCAAGCACCAGCAACCCGTGGCGTACTGGTCGGGCATCGTCGATGTGAAAGGCGAGAAGACGCTGACCTATCAAGTGCCGGATGATTTCAACGGTCGCCTGCGCGTGATGGCGGTATCGGTCGCGCCGGACAAGATCGGCACGTATGAAACCTCGACGACGGTGCGCGGCGACTTCGTGCTGTCGCCCAATGTGCCGGCGATCGTCGCACCCGGTGACGAGTTCGAGATCAGCGTTGGCGTGGCAAACAATCTCACTGGCCTGGCCGGCAAGGAGCTGCCGATTTCGGTCGCGTTGAATTTGCCCGCGCAACTTGAAGCGGTTGGTGCGGCGACACAGGAAGTCAAACTCGGCGAAATGAAAGAAGGCGTGGTGGTGTTCCGCCTGCGCGCGAAAAACAAACCCGGTGCGCTCGAGTTCAGCGTGACCGCATCGGCGCAAGGCAAGTCGGCCAAGCTTGGCCTCGGACTTTCACTGCGACCGGCGGCGCCGTATCGCACCGAGATCCAGGTCGGCCAGCTCGATCGTGGTCGCGCCGATGTCGATCATCTGCGCACGATGTTCGACGATTACGCGAAGCGTGATATTTCGGCATCTTACGTGCCGCTGGTGCTTGCACGTGGCCTCGCGGCCTACCTCGACAGCTTCCCATACCTGTGCACTGAACAACTGGTCAGTCGCGCGATGCCGGCGCTGGTATTCGACAAACATCCCGAGTTCGGCACGGTGAAAACCGATGACAAGAACAGGGGTGCCGATCCGTTCCGCGCGTTGCTCGCGGTATTGCGCTCGCGGCAGAACAGCGAAGGTGGTTTCGGATTGTGGACCGCCACGCCGGTATCGCACCGCTACGCGTCGATCTATGCGATGCATTATCTGATCGAGGCCAAGGAACGCGGCCAGCTCGTGCCAGCCGATATGCTGACTGCGGGCAACACTTATCTCAGCCAGGTCGCGGCGGATGAAAGCGCGAACAATCTGTGGGATCTGCGCGACCGCACGCATGCGATTTATCTGCTCACGCGCGAAGGCAATGTCACGACTAATTACCTCGCCGCCGTGCAACAGCATCTGGAACGTTCGTACGGCCGCGGCTGGCACGATGATCTAGCCGCAGCGTACGTTGCGGCATCATTCCAGTTGCTCAAGCAGGACAAGGAAGCCGCGGCGCT
>JANXUW010000340.1 GCA_025351985.1 Pseudolysobacter sp. | reverse complement strand
CAGACCGGCCTGACCTTGCCCGATGGCACGCCAATCGTGGCAGATGGCGGCGGGCTCACGTATAGTATTAAATCCCGTGCCACGCTCCCGAACGGTGCCAGTACCCTGCTCGACGCCACCATTCGCATGGGCGGCGTCGGTAACGAGGGCCGGCCGTATGTCGTGTTGCGCTGGCGTGATGGCGAAGCCTCTTGATGACACCGACTGATCAGCTCAAAAAAGGGCTCGTCCAACTGCGGACGCGCTATGCCAAAAGTCCACTGCCCGGATTCTTTTCGTGGTGGGGTGGAGAGCTTTTTGCCTTTTTGCCCGAACGCTGGCGTGCCGCGCTGGGCGAACGCGGCGAGGCTCTGCTGCTGGAGCGCAACCCGGGCGAACTGGTGTTGTGGCGTCAGTCCGGTAATCGAATAAGCGAGCATGGCCGGATCGCGCTGGAGCTGACCCCCGAGCAGCAGCAGGATAATTTTGCGCGCTTGCGCAATGCGGTCGCCGATCCGAATCTGCGTGTGTATTTCTGCATCAGTCGCGCCCGCACCTTGCATCGCAACCTGTGGCTGCCGACGGCGGCGGAAGACAATCTGCGGCAGGTGCTGGCATTCGAAATGGATCGGCAGACGCCATTCAAGGCCGATCAGGTCTATTTCGACTATCAGGCCGGTGCTCGTGACGCGGCGGGGCGCAATCTGAGTGTCGATTTGACTGTGGTACCGCGCGGAGTGCTCGATAATGAACTCGCCGCGCTTGCCACCACCGGCGCGGTGCTGGACGGTGTCGACTGCTGGCGCGATCAGCCCGGTAGCGGTCGTTCCGGATTGAATCTGTTGCCGCAGGATCGCCGCGCCAAGCGCCGCGACATGCGTTTGCGTTTGAACCTTGCACTGACTGCTGCCGCGATATTATTGCTGCTGGTAGTGATGGTGCAGTCGTTGTCGAATCGCGCCCAGGCCGTCGCCGCGATGAGCGAGGAAGTGGACAAGGCCAACAAGGAAGCCAAGCAGGTTTCCGATCTGCGCCGCACCTTGCAGGATACGATTACTTCGGCCAATTTCCTGAGCCGCAAGAAAGCCGAAACGCCGAACATGGTGGCGTTGCTCGACGATTTGTCACGTCGGCTGCCGGACGACACATTTCTTGAGCGCCTCAACGTCGACGAAAAAGGCAAGCTGGAAATCCAGGGACAAAGCGCGATCGCGGCCAAGTTGATCGATACCTTGAAACAATCCGATGTGATTGCCGATCCGTCGTTCCAGGGCCAGATCCAGCCCGATCCGCGCACCAAAAAAGAACGTTTCGACCTGATCGCGCAACTGCGCCCGCGAGATTTCAAATCCGACAAACCGGCGGTTGATACCGCGAAGCCGAAAGCGAAACCCGATGCTGCTGCCAAAGGAGAGGCTAATGCGCCTGACGCCGGAAGCAAGTAAGGGGCGGTATCTCGCGCTGGCGTTATTGCTGGTAGTGGTATTGATCGTGTATCTGCTGGGAGTTCACTGGTGGTTTGTCGCGCCGCATCTGGACTATGCGAGCCAGATGAGCGATCTGCGTGAGCAGCAGCTCAAGTTCCGTGAAACCACGGCGCAGCGTCCGCAGATCGAGACGCAGCTCGCCGAGGTGTCGACGTTCGAAAAAAACAATCTGGCATTTCTCACCGATGCGGACGCGAATAGTGCGTTCTCCAGCCTGACGCAAAAACTCACGCAGGTAGTCACGATGCGTGCTGCGGACGCCACTCGCTGCAGTATCAGCAGCAAGCAGCCGATCAACCTGGCGCAAGAGGAACTTTATCTGCGCGTGATTGCCCAAGTGCGCATGCGCTGCGATATGGAGACCTTTGCGCACATCGTCTACGACCTTGAAAACAGCAACCCGTATCTGTTCGTGGATCAGCTGGCGATATTCAAGCAAGCCGGCGGTAATGTTGGTGCGTTTGCTGGGAGCGCCGGTGGTAAGCCAACGGTGGCAGGTGCGGCGCTGGATATCCGCTTCAATCTTTCTGGTTACCTGCGCCAGCCCGGCAAGAAGCCCGAAGTCAAGCCACAAGGTGGCGGGAAGCGTTCGGAATGAATACGCGTGTAGCTAGCTTGGCCACGTTGGTGCTTACTTGCGTATGCGGTTTCTTCGCGTTGTTGGCGGTGCTGCAACTCTTCGGTTTGGGTACCGGTTACGGTTGGATGAGTGACTCGGAGGACAAGACGGCGACCGCAAACGCAGTCGCCGCGATCGATCGCGAACCGTTCAAGTTGCCCAACGAAAACACGTTTTCGGACGTGCAGAAAAGGCCGCCGTTCAATGAGGACAGAAAGCCGACCCAGTTTGCAGATCCCGCGCCGGATAAACCCGCATTGCCGCCGGTAGCACTGAATATCACACTCAACGGCGTCATTCTCACACCGGACGTCCATCTGGTAATGCTGACCGACAAAGCCAAAAACACGCCGGTGATGATCAAGGAAGGCATGCCTTTGCCGGGTGATCAGGGCGGTTGGACGCTGGTGACGATCAAACCGCGCAGCGCGATATTCAATGACGGCAGTTCGGACGTGGAAGTCGAACTCAGCAGCGCGCCATCGCCGCCGCCGTCCAAGACGCCACCGCCAGCCAAGGCCGCAGCAGGTGCGGATCCAAAGACCGCAGCACCACCTGTCGCAGCGGCGCCGAATGCTTATGTACCGCCGGGAACGCCGCCGATCGCACGTGCACCTGGTGCTCCTGGCGAGGCCAAGGTTGACGACTTGCAACATCGTATCGAAGAGCGCCGCAAGCAAATGCGTGACGAAGCGGCCAAGCAGGCGCAACAGAAAGGATCGCAATAATTTGACGTTGAAAAGACTATCCAGTCGATTCAGCAAGCACGGCTGATAGTGCGAGTTTGCCGTCGCGACAGAGATGCATTCTGTCGCGATCACCGTACGATGTGTTCATGGTTTGTTTTATCCGGCGGTTGCCACTACTCGGCAGCCAGCCCGTAAACGGAGTGTTGCTGTGTCATTACATCTGAGAATAACGATTATCGCGTTGCTGACAGCTTTGGCTGCCGGTTGCGCCACGCCGGGCCAGCATAAAGACTCGGCGCCTGCCGGCGAAGATTCGATCATTCGCACGATGGCGCCGGTGGGTTCGGATGCCGAGCGCAAACAACGTGAGCTGGATGAAACCAGCACCGGTATCGCGATCGGCAGCAAAGGCAAGGATCCTAGCAAGCCGCCAGCAAAAGGCGAGGTCGAGCTTGGTACCGGCAAGTTCATCAACGAGCAGGCCGCCAAGGCGCTCGCGCCGAAAGCTGCTGCTGATGGACAGATCACGTTCAACTTCGACAACACGCCGATCCAGGCGGTCGTGCAGAATATTCTCGGCGAGCTGCTCAAACGCAACTACACCATCGCGCCGGGCGTGCAGGGCAATGTGACGTTCTCCACCGCCAAGCCGATCAATCTCGATCAGGCGATGTCGATCCTGGAGATGTTGCTGTCGTGGACCAAAAACTCGCTGGTATTCAAGGACGGTCGTTATATCGTCACCACCGTGACCGATGCGATTCCGGGCAATCTCGCGCCAACCGTCGCTGCACCCAATTTGACGAATGGTTA
>JANXUW010000337.1 GCA_025351985.1 Pseudolysobacter sp. | reverse complement strand
AACAACGGTACGCTGGCGATCAAAGCTTCGCGCAAACGCTTGCGCGCGGTATCGGCAGGGCGTCCGCCCGCCTTGATCTGCGGTACGTAGACTAGCCAGTCGCGCTCGATGCGCACCATCGCAAGCCGCAGTCGCGCACGCGCCAGCGGATCCACGGCCATCAGCGGCGGATGGGGATATCGCTCGTCCAGGTATTCGCAAATCACGCCGGTGTCGTATAAAACGAGGTCGCGATCGACCAAGGTCGGCACGGAGTTGTAAGGATTCAGGTCGAGCAGATCTTCCGGCGGACTCGACGGATTGACCGCGATCAGATCATAAATAACGCCCTTCGCGGCGAGCACCAGGCGAACACGGTGGCAACACACACAATCGCGCGAGGAATACAGCGTGAGTACGGTACGTGAACGTTGACTTACAGCCATGGGCAGATCCTCTGCGTCCCCGTCGCGTCGCCGGAAAGCCGCGCGATTGCTGCTTCCTGCCTCGCGAATCTACTACGCAAACGCCGGTACGACATAGCCTACAGCAAACTTCGGGCGAGCAGGCGATTGCCAGCAGCATGATCGCGCCCAGCCCGTAAACGCGGATCCCGAAAACGACAAACCCCTGCAGCGATGCAAGGGTTTGTCGAGGAATTACGAAGCGGTTGTGTTTATCAACATGCTTCGTCGCGAATAGCGTTCAAAGGCATTGCACTCAATGCACGTCTTTCCAGTATTCGGTCTTGAGCAGCCAGGCGATGAAGGTGAAAAACGCAAGGAACAACACCACCCATACGCCAACCGCCTCGCGCTTCATCGCCGCTGGCTCGCCAACATACTGCAGGAACGAGGACAGATCGCGGATGGTTTCGTCGTATTGCTGCGGCGAAAGTTTGCCGGGTTTCGACAGCACGAGTTTTTCGATATGCGCATCTTCGCCCGGCTTGGCCGGTGCGAGCTCGGCGGTCTGCACGCCCTGTAATTCCCACAACACGTTCGGCATCGAAGCGCCGGGGAACAGCGTATTGTTCCAGCCGACCGGACGCGACGGATCGACGTAGAACGATTTCAGATACGTGTAAATCCAGTCCGGGCTTTTCGCACGCGCTTCCAGCGACAGATCCGGCGGTGCCTTGCCGAACCAGTTCTCCGCATCCTTGGCCTTGATCGTGGCCATCGCCGGCTCGCCAATCTTGGCGTCGGTGAAGATCAGGTTTTTCGTCACCATCTCTTCCGACAGATTCAGATCTTCGGCAATGCGCGAATAACGCATGTACTTCAGCGAGTGACAACCCGAGCAGTAGTTGAAGAAAGTCTGCGCGCCGCGTTGCAGGCCGGCGATATTGCCGACGCTGGAATTCGATGCGAGCAATCCTTCGCTTTCTTCTGCATACGCAGTACCCACCGCAAGCGCCGCAGTCAGAACAATCAGGCCGAACTTGGTCATGGCGTGCTTAATCATGCGTGGTCACCCGATCCGGAACCGGCTTGGTCGCATCGATGCGCGAATAAATCGGCATGAGCACGAACACTCCGTAATAAAGAATTGTGAGAAGTCGTCCGATGATGACTTCGCTAGGATCCGTGCCCGGGCCCGAACCGATCTTCGCCAGCCAGACAAAACACACCACGAGAACTGCGAGCGCGGTGCGTGTCATCCAGCCGCGATAACGGATCGACTTGACCGGGCTCTTGTCCAGCCACGGCACGAGGAACAACATCACGATCGCACCGAACATCACCAGCACGCCCCAGATTGCCGTGCCGAAATACGAAGGCACAACGCGCAACATGGCGTAGTACGGCGTGAAGTACCAGACCGGTTTGATGTGCTCGGGCGTGACCAGACGATTGGCTTCGATGAAGTTGTCGTGCTCGAGAAAAATGCCGCCGACCGTCGGTTCAAAGAACAGGAAGAACGCGCAGATCAGCAGGAAAAACCCGGCGCCGAAAAGATCCTTGACGGTGTAATACGGATGGAATGGAATGCCATCGATCGGCAAGCCATTTGCATCTTTCTTCGCCTTGATGTCGACGCCGTCGGGATTGTTCGAGCCGACTTCGTGCAACGCCGCCAGATGCAATACGACGAGCAGCAGTAGCACCAGTGGCAACGCGATCACGTGCAACGCAAAAAAGCGATTGACCGTGGCATCGCCCGGGATGTAATCGCCCATGATCCACTGCACCAGATGATCGCCGATGAACGGGATCGTGCCGAACAGCGAGATGATCACCTTGGCACCCCAGAACGACATCTGGCCCCATGGCAGCACATAACCCATGAATGCCTCGGCCATCAGCGTGAGGTAGATCAGCATGCCGAGAATCCACACCAGTTCGCGTGGTTTCTTGAACGAGCCATACATCAGTCCGCGGAACATGTGCAGGTAGACGACGATGAAGAACATCGATGCGCCTATCTCGTGCATGTAACGGATCAGCCAGCCCCAGTCGACGTCACGCATGATGAACTCGACCGAGTCGAACGCGGTGGCTGCGCCCGGCTTGTAGTTCATCGTGAGAAAAATGCCAGTGAGAATCTGGTTGACGAGCACCAGCAGCGCGAGTGAACCGAAGTAATACCAGATATTGAAATTCTTCGGCGCGTAATAACCGCTGGTGTGCGAAGACAGGAAACTGCCGATCGGCAAACGGTCTTCGACCCACGCCAGCACTTTATTGCTCGGCTTGTAGGGAGTTTGGGGAACGCCAGCCATTACGCAGCTCCTTCAGGATTTACGCCAATGACGATTTGCGTGTCGCTGACAATCTTGTACGGTGGCACCGGCAGATTGGCCGGTGCAGGCACGCCCTGGAAAACACGACCGGACATGTCGTAGCGCGACTTGTGGCACGGGCAGAAAAATCCGCCTTTCCAGTTCGGGTCGAACGGTTCGGGCGTGAGTTCACCGACATACTTCGGCGAACAGCCCAGATGCGTGCAGACGCCGACCAGCACCAGCAATTCCGGATGCTCCTTGTGCGAACGGAATTCGTTCTGCGCAAACGCCGGTTGCTGCGCAGTATTTTCCGATTTCGGATCGCGCAACTGCGCATCCAGACTCGGCAGCACCGCGAGTTGTTCCTTGGTTCGGCGCACGATGAAAATCGGCGAACCGCGCCATTCCGTGATGAGCATCTGGCCCATCTCCAGTTTGGAAATATCCTGTGTCACCGGTGCA
>JANXUW010000336.1 GCA_025351985.1 Pseudolysobacter sp. | reverse complement strand
ATGCGCTAATGCACTGGTCAGACGTTGCAGGCGACCCGCTACCGAACCGTCGATCACGACATCACCGGCATCGATGATGGCACCGCCGATGACCGTGGCATCAAGTTTCTGCTCGAGTTCGATCTCGCGATTGAAACGCTTGCTCAATGCCGCTTTGAGACTCGTGACTTGCACCGGATCGATGGCTGTCGCGGAACGCACGCTCACCTTGAGTACGCGTTCGGCATCGTGCTTCAGCACTTCGAATATCGCGGCGATCTCGGGCAACAAACTCAGGCGACCGTTCTCTGCGAGCAGCCGGATATAGTTGCCGAAGGCCGAATCCACCGACGTTTCCGCCGGCAAAAACAGGCTGGTCAGATCGTTCGCAGCAATGCGTGGATCACCGTTCAAGCCGTGCACGCGCGGATCGGCAGCCACCTGCGCCGCAAAACCGAGTTTGCCCGACCAGTCGGCCAATGCCTTGGCGCCGCTCGCGAGCTCGAAAGCGGCGCGGGCGTACGGACGAGCCAGAGTAAGCGCTTCGCTCATGGCTTAAAGCTCGGTGACCAGCTGGTCGATCAATGCCTTGTGAGTATCGGCATTGATTTCGCGCTGGATTATCTTGGACGCGCCGCTGACAGCGAGTTGTGCGACTTGCGCACGCAGCTGTTCTTTCGCGCGGTGCGCCATGTTTTCGATCTCGGCTTCGGCGCTGGCTTTCTGACGACTGCCTTCGGCGATCGCATCCTGCTTGGCCTTGTCGACGATCTGGCTGGCCTGCTGATTGGCCTTGTCGATAATCGCCGACGCATCAATACGTGCCTTGCGGATTTCGTCCGCAACACGAGCATCGGCATCCTTGAGTTCGGCCTGCGCGCGATCCGCGGCAGCCAAACCTTCGGCGATCTTTTTCTGACGATCTTCGATGGCTGCCATCAGCGGCGGCCAGATGAACTTCATGCTGAACCAGATCAGGATCGCAAAAACGATCATCTGGCCAAACAGAGTCGCATTGACATTCATTGCGACGACTCCTCAATACGGCTGCGGTTCAAGACATCCACCGTGCCGTGCGGCACAGGTGGAGATTCACAACGATACCGAGCGACTGATCCATGCGGATCGGGCGCTGGCATCCGATGGAACGTTTTAGTGCGCGAGCCCTTTGAGGATCGACAGCAACGGATTGGCGATACCGAAGAACATCGCCAGTGCCACGCCGATCAGGAACGCCGCGTCGATCAGGCCGGCGAGCAGGAACATACGGCCCTGCAGCATCGGCACGAGTTCTGGCTGGCGCGCAGCCGACTCAAGGAACTTCGAACCCATGATGCCGATACCGATACATGCACCGATAGCGCCGAGGCCGATGATGAGGCCGATACCGATGGCAGTGTAAGCCTGAACGAGTGCGTAAGCCTGCTGTTCCATGATGTTCTCCTAAACGAAATTCAAAAAGTGGATTGAAAGAAAAAGTGCAAAACGTGAATCAGTGGTGTTCGTGTGCCATCGAGATGTAGACCACGGTCAACACCATGAAAATGAAAGCTTGCAGGCCGATGATCAGGATATGGAAGATCGCCCAAGGTGCGCCGCCGAGCCAAGCCAGATACCAGGGCAGACCTGCAATCAACATGAACACGAGTTCGCCCGCGTACATGTTGCCGAACAGTCGCATCGCCAGTGATACCGGCTTCGACAAATACTCGACCAGATTCAGGAAAAAATTCGGGATCGCGAGTAGTAGCTTGCCGAATGTGCCGCTGGCGTGGAACGGCGCGGTAAACAGCTCCAACGTGAAACCACCGAAACCCTTCGACTTTACCGAATAGAACAGAACGAGGAAAAACACCGTCAGCGACATGCCAAACGTGGTGTTCAAGTCAGCCGTCGGCACCGAGCGGAAGAACGTGTGATGCGGATCGTGACCGGTAATATTGAGTGCGCCGCCGATCAGGTCCAGCGGCAGCAGATCCATCGCGTTCATCATGAACACCCACAGGAAAATCGTCAGCGCCAGCGGCGCGATGAAACGACGGTCGCCGTGGAAAACGTCCTTGACCTGGCCGTCGACAAACGTCAGCACGAGCTTCAAGCCCTTCGTCGAAACCATCAGCACCTCGCTGGTCTACCGCTTCAACTGGACCGGTCCGGCGAGGTACTGATCCGACCTCGCAATATCCCAATATCAGGCAA
>JANXUW010000309.1 GCA_025351985.1 Pseudolysobacter sp. | reverse complement strand
GCGATTTCTTCGTCGATACGCGTCGGCGAGTCGATGCTTTGCCAGCCACCCTGACCGTTGATCGAGGCATTCAGCAGCCGATCGTCGCTGGATTGCCATCCGCCGGAGGGCGCTGGAGTCGCTTGAGTGGCGATGTATGGCCCCACCTCACGCGCATGCAAAGCGCCGTTAATGAAAGTTTCCGCTCGGGCATCTGCAACAAATGCTATGCACAAAAGTAACGGCCACGCGAAATCTCTACGTATCGAACGAATCGACGATGTCATGCACTTCCACCCCTGTAAATGCTTGCGAGCTCGAAACAAACCGGGTGATTTTGTGAATCAGCCGTGGTGTTCGAGCCAACAAAGTGGTGATAAGTGTGAACCTTGTCACGTTTTTTTGCAAAATCTAAATTACAGCATCGTCTTTACAAATATAAACATAGCCCTGTTTTAGCATGGCTAATATGCGTTTTGGGTCGATGAATACGGATTGATGATGGGTAGCGTGATCGCTTACCCACGAGTCGCCATCACGCGCAGTCAGGCTGCGCCTATAACCACATGCCGCGGCTCGGCGGCAATGCGCGCGAGCCAGGCGCTTACAGCGGGATAAGCTGCAAGATCGAATCCTCCATCGGCGGCGCAATGGGTGTAGGCATACAGCGCGATGTCAGCGACGCTGTAACGTTCGCCGACAAAATACGTGCGCGTGGCGAGATGTTGTTCCATTACCAGAAGGGCCTGATTTCCACCGGCACGCAGGCGCGGCAAATCGGCGCGGCGTACATCGTCCTCACGCAGGAACGCATCGATCATGCGCGCCACGGCGATATACGGTTCGTGACTGTATTGCTCGAAAAATAGCCACTGCAAAACTTGCGCATGTTCGTAGCGATCTTTCGGCAACAGCGCCGAATCGGCGGCGAGATAACACAAGATCGCATTCGATTCCGGCAGATATTTTCCGGGCTCGATTTCCAATAGCGGCACTTTGCCGTTGGCATTCCGCGCGAGATATTCCGGCGTGCGCGTTGCGCCATGCAGCGAGTCGATCTCGACCCAGCGATACGGCAATTGCAACTGTTCCAGCGCGAGCTGCACCTTGTAGCAGTTGCCCGAAAGTTTCATGCCGTAAGCGATAAACATGCGCGACTCCGCAATGGAAAGGTAACCCCGGTATTACGAAATCGGGCCGACTTAAGCCGGCCCGATTTATTTATTGATACACAGGAATGCTGAACTCAGTGCTTGCGCGCCGACTCGATTTCCTTGGTCAGACGCTCGGCGTGATAGACGTTGCGCAAGGCTTCGATGATCGCTCCGCTATGCACGGCGACGGTGCGGTTGGCGCTTTCGTCGTACCAGAAATCGCCACCGAGCGATTCGATATTGCCGTCGAACACCAAACCGACCACTTCCGCATTGCGATTGATCATCGGGCTACCCGAATTGCCACCGATAATATCGTTGGTGGTGACAAAATCGAAACGCTGATTCAGATTGAGTTTCGGCTTGGCGTCGAGCCACGACTGCGGCAACGCAAACGGCTCAAATCCGGTGGCACGCGCAAATGCGCCGGCGATATCGGTGAACGGTTTCACCCACTGGCCTTTCAGCTCCCAGCCTTTCACTTCGCCGAACGAGAAACGCTCGGTGAAGGTCGCATCGGGATAGACGCTGGTGCCGTATTTTTCGAAACGTGCTGCCGCGATCAGTTCGGAATTTTTGTCGACCACGGATTCGACTTCGTTCTCGTATTGCTTGCGGATCGCACGCGATTGCGCATCGATGCCGCGTGCCAACACGATGAAAGGATCGTCGGATTTCGCAATCGCATCGGCGCCGCCGTCCCAGAGTTTCTTGCGATAGTCGGTATCGCCGAGCTTGGTCGTGGCGATCCACTGATCGGCCAGCGCTTCCGGTGAAGACTTGCCGAGAATCTGCTTCACCAGCGCATCGTCCGCACCAAGATTTTCACGCAGCTTGGTCAGGCCGAACGTCAGTTTCACTTTCTCGAATTGCGGGTAGACCGGCGCGCTCGAGAACAGCGATTGAGTCACACTAGGCAAACGTGATTCGCTGAATTCGCGCAAGCGTTCGCTATTCGGCTTGCCGCGTTCGGCCGCGCCACGCACGAGAGCGCGTGCATAACCGAAATATTTGCTGCTCACGCCCTGCGAACGTTCGATCAGCTTGAAGCGCGTTTCAATATTGCGATAAATCACCATCGCCTTGGCGATTTCGTCCCAGGCCGTGCTGTATTTTGCCTTGCGCGCCGGATCGGCATTGACGTAATCGCGCAGCTCGGTTTCCTGCTTGCGCTTGAGCTCGAACACTGCCGGATCCTGCAGCGACAACAAACGGCCACGCAAGGCTTTGAACGAATTTTCGATACCGAACAGGTCACTTTGCGCAATACGCGATTGCTCGGCGCCCTCACTGCGAAATTGTTCGATCATGCCACGGCGCTCGGCAAGTTGCAGCAAGGCCG
>JANXUW010000277.1 GCA_025351985.1 Pseudolysobacter sp. | reverse complement strand
CGCCAACGTAAAGCGCCGCCGGGTGGCTGCGCGAACAGCCTCCGCTGAAACGGACAGCGACTTCGCCAGCTGACGCTCTTCCGGCAGATCTATAGATGAAGAATGTGCAGAGCTACGTGTATCCATGAGCGCACACTACCTTCAGTAATTAGAAAGAGGTAGCTGTCTCACATCACATTGGCACGGGGGGCAGTATCGCCGGCTTCCAGCCCTGAAAATGGCTTAGGATTCACTCTAGCGGATGGGGGGGGGTCAACGAGCGCCAATATTCCCGGTGATGATCTGGCATCATGTGAGATCAATACGACCGGAGGTTTTCATGCGCCTTGCAGAATTTATCGAAAAACGCCGCGAGAAAATCCTCGATGAGTCTTCAGCCTATGCGCGAAGCCTGCCCGCACTGGACGACGCAAGCCGTACCGTTCTGCGGGACCATCTTCCGTTGATCCTGGATATTATTTGTGAAGATCTGAGATGCCCCCAAAACCGCGATCAGTCCATTCAAAAGTCGCTCGGCCATGCCCCCGACTCCAGCGCGGAGACTCCCGCGCGTACTCATGGAACGATGCGTGCGAAAAGTGGATTGAGCATTGAGCAGGTCGTTGCGGAATATCGGGTCCTTCGATCGTGCGTGCTGCGGCTATGGGCTGAGGAAAACCGATTGGGCGAGCATGACATCGACGACATCACGCGATTTAACGAAGCGATCGATCAGGCGATTGCAGAATCCGTGGCCTATTATTCCGCTGAGGTGGAGAAGTGGCGCAACATCTTCATAAGTGTTATCGGCCATGACTTAAGGAACCCCTTGGGTGCAATGCTGATGACGGGAGAATTGCTATCGCGAGTGACGACGGGGAGGGCGGCAGAATATGTGCAAGCCGTGTTGCGCGATGGCCGCCGAATGACGCGCTTACTTGATTCACTGCTGGACTACAACAATTTCAGCCTCGGGAGAGGAATGGTAATTCAGCGGGCACACGCCGATTTGGCAGAGGAGTGTGCGCAGGAGCTTGAGATCCTACGTCGTGCATTTCCGCATCGACAGTTTTCTATCGCTTTGAAAGGAAATATGAGCGGTCTATTTGACAGTTCGAGAGTTCGCGAAGCACTCGCCAATCTGATTTCCAATGCAGTGCAGTACAGTCCTGACGACAGCGTGATCGGGGTCGACATTATGGGCACCCATGCGACTGTCGAAATATCCACCATGAATGTTGCAAGCGCGATCTCTCCGGAGACCTTGCTCACACTGTTTGACCCTTTACACCGTCTCTCGCAGCACGAAGCCCGGACAGGTAATCTTGGCCTTGGGTTGTTTATTGTTCGAGAAATCGCCAGAGCGCATCGAGGTACTGCAAGCGCAGCCGCAATTGAAGGAGGCGTTCGCTTTACACTTTCTCTCCCCCGAGCTGACGTTGTCGAATACAAAGAATGGGCCGGCGAACAGCGGGGATAAAAGGACGATCGGTGGGACTTTCCAACCGTTTTTTTTGACTATGCCAAGGCTGATTCGATGGCATTCATTAGCTGCGGCACCGAGCACGGTTTCTGCAGCATACCGTGGGCGTGCGTAACTTTAACGGCATTGACCAGTGTCTTGGTCGGCATTGCCGACAGGATGATGATCGGTGGAATTGGTCTGCCGGCGGCTCTCAAGTTCATCACTACCGTTTCGCCGCGCTCTCTGCCCAACTGGAGATCCAGCAAGACGATATCGAGATCGTTGGGCTCGCTCAGCGCATGGAAAGCCATTAGTGCGGAATCGGCCCAGCTGGCACGATACCCAAGAGCGGCGAGCAACTCCATCATTGAAGTAGCCAGCGCAAAATCATCTTCAACAAGGAGTATTTTAGTAGGTCGAGTTTTCATGTCCGGGTAGCTAACACGATGTAAGCCAAACGAAAAGGCTTGGCCATAGAGAAGCCACGCATAGGATGTTACGCACAATAGCACCGACCAGATGCTACAGCATCGGCTGGACTGGAAGCGGCCAAGCTATGGTAGTAAATCGAACAGGTAGGGGCGATATGCGGGTAATTTTCTATCCTGGCCTCTGAACCTTCCGCTACCGCAAGTACGATTGGGACCTCAATCACACATCGCTATCAACGCCGCAGGCTGGCGCAATCCCAAGGCGGTAGAAAAATTTAATACTCTCAGAACCGAATCCGCTCGATCTCGCCCTGGTCGATCGCGCTGTTGCGCCGATCATAGAGCTGCGTGGTCTTGGTCGAGGCATGGCC
>JANXUW010000216.1 GCA_025351985.1 Pseudolysobacter sp. | reverse complement strand
ACTGCTGACCCAATCCTTGATCGGACTGTTCGCCGCACTCGTGCAGCCAACGCAGGGGCGCATCGCAGCGAGCGTGCAAGAAGAGCTGGCGCTGGCGCGCGCCAAGCGCCACGTCGAAATGCATCTGCACCAGCCGTGGCTTGACGCAGAAGAAATCCGCGTGGCCGCCGGTATCTCGCGCGCCAGCCTGTATCGGTTGTTCAAACCGTATGGCGGCATTGCCTGCTATCTGCTCGCGCGCCGCCTGGCACGTTGCCGCGATGCAATCGAAGCGCCGGGCCACGACTGCCTTATCGCCGCAATCGCGTATGCGCATGGCTTCGTCAGCGAAGCGCATTTCAGCCGCGCGTTCCGCCGCGCGTACGGCATTGCACCGCGTGATGCACGTTACGGCAAACCCTCGGCGATGACCGCTGCGATCAGTGCACCGCCGGCATTGGTCGCCGAGGCAGACTTCAGCGACTGGGTTCGGCGTTTCCAGTGCGAGACCGCATGAGTGCGTTTGCGGCCCGGTAGCCGAGCTGGAACCCTTCGCAGCCATAATGTGCTTCGACAATGCATCGTCGGCATTCGGAACTGAAAGCGAGAGGCAGCGGTTGTCGTGCGTAAATCCCACCGCCCTGGCCAAGAGCGGGAACGCCGTTCGGACGCCGAAACCCACCGCAAGCCCGCAAACGTGAGAAGCGCGAGAAGCGCGAGAAGCGCGAGAAGCGCGAGGTTAAATCTATCTGGGGTGCGCCGCATCAGATTCGGAATACCCCAAAAAAAAGCGCTCCGCGAGATGCGGAGCGCCGGTTCGGTTTGCCCAGTCAAGCTAACGCGGCGTTGCGATTATTGCGTTTTCGCTGCGGCGTGCGCTGCGGCACGCTCCTCCATCTGCGCCACATGATCCTGCATCGTCGTCAATTTCTGCAGCATCAAGGTGCGCACCGCGGTCTGCTGCGTCGCATTCATCGTCTTGTACAAGGCGAGGCGTTGATCGCGCAGTGAACGTTCCTGATCGCGGCGTATATCTTCACGCGCATCTTTCTGTTTCGCCAACGCGACGAGGTCGTCGTTCGGCGAAGAAAGCTGGCTGATGGCATCGTTCAAAACGCTGGCGCCATCGCTGAACTGCTGCTTGTGCAAGGCTTTTTCCTGCGTGTTGATTGCATCCCACTGCGTGGCGAGATCACCGGTCAGGCCGAGCGTGGCAGCGCTGGGTTGGCCGTGCATGTGGGCGCCGCCATGATGTGGAATCTGTGCACCCGGATCGGCGGCGTAGACCGCGCCGCTGAGAGCGACGGCAACGGCCAGTGCGCTGAAAATCGTGTTGAGCGGTTTCATCTGGTTTCTCCAAACAATCCCGAATTGGGACGATGTTTATGATCCGCCGAACCCATGCGCAGTTCATGTCGGCGCGACGCGAGAGTGCAAGCAATTGCGAGTGGAACCGGCCCCAGCAACATTTGATTACACTTTTGTGCGCTGGTGGGTTGCCGTCTTGCTGCGAGTAACGAATAGTGCAGTCATGGATCGCCCTATAGAAACCCAACGTCTACTCATCGTCGATGACGATTCGCGCTTGCGCGACCTGCTCGAACGTTACCTCAAGCAGGAAGGTTACGCCGTGCGCGGCGTCGCCAACGGCCGTGGCATGGATCAAATGCTGGCCGAGCAGCATTTCGATCTGGTCGTGCTCGACCTGATGTTGCCGGACGAGGATGGCCTGAGCATTTGCCGGCGCTTGCGCGTCGAGCATCCCGATCTGCCGGTGATCATGCTGACCGCGCGCGGCGATGAGGTTGATCGCATCGTCGGACTCGAACTCGGCGCCGACGATTACCTGCCGAAACCGTGCAGTCCGCGCGAACTGCTTGCGCATATCCGCGCTGTGCTGCGGCGTCAGGTGCGCCCGCATGGCGGCGCGCCGCGCGAAGCCGGTGAGCTGCTGCGCTTCGGCCCCTACACGCTCAATCTTTCCACGCGTACCTTGCAACGCGACGGCAAAGCGCTGCGTATCACCACCGGTGAATTCGCCGTGCTCGCCGCGCTGGTCACGCATCCGCGCCAGCCGCTCACGCGTGATCGGCTGATCAATCTGGCGCGCGGCCGCGATCACGAATCGAACGATCGCAGCATGGATGTCACGGTGTCGCGACTGCGCCGTCTGCTCGAGGTCGATCCGAAAAATCCCGCGCTGATCCAGACCATTTGGGGCCTCGGTTATGTATTCGTGCCGGAAGAACCCGCAGTGCCCGGAACGTCTGCAATAACCGCCGCATCGCGCGATCCGCGCGCATGAGATTTGTGCCACGCACGATGTATACGCAGCTCGTGCTGTTGCTGGCGCTGTTGCTGATCGCCACGGCCACGCTCACCCATGTTGCCTTGCGTTACGCGGCAGCGCAGCGCTCCAGCGTCGAAGGTCTGACGCAGCAGGTGGTCGCGGCGGTGAGGACGATCGAAAGCGGTAACGACAGCGGAAAAAAACTGCCGCTGGGGATCCGTTTCGCAGTTACGCCGCGGATGGGTGCGCCAATGGATAGTCCTGACGCCGATGCACCGCCGTTAGACGCACAACACCCGTCGCGATTTCCGTTTCTCGCCGAATTGCGCGATCAGATTTCGGCGCAGCTCGATGGCCGCGAAGTGCTGATCGATCTCGCGCATGGCGGTGTCGCGTGGATTCGCATGAGCGGTGCGGAAGCGCGCTGGATCGGCGTGGCGCTGACGCAATTCCATCATCGTGCGGTCATCGAATTTTCCGGACTGGTGCTGGCGATCGGCGGCGTGCTGGTATTGCTCGCCGCCGGTTATTACGCGCGCCGGCTCGGACGATTATTGGGCGAACTCGCCGCGCAGGCGCCGGCGCTCGCGCGCGGCGAACTGCTCGCACCGATCGAAAGCGGACCGATCGAAGTGCGGGCGCTCGGACGTGCGTTGGCCGACAGCTCGCGCAAGGTCGCCGAGGTCGCGCGCGAGCGCAGCGTGCTGCTGGCCGGCATCTCGCACGACTTGCGTACGCCGCTGGCGCGCCTGCAACTCGCGCTGGAATTATTGCCTGGCACGGATCCCGCACTGAGCGCCGGCATGCAGACCGACATCGTCGAGATCGAAGCGATCATCAGCCAGTTCATCGCCTACGCGCGCGACGAGCGCGACGAACCCGAGCAGACGATCGACCTCGTCGCGCTGGCGGAATTGCTGCTGCGCACGCCGGGGCGCAGCGCGGCCGACTGGAACATCGTCGCGCCAATACGGCTGAACGTGCGTGGCCGTCCGCTCGCGCTGAAACGCGCGTTGAGCAACCTCATGCAGAACGCCGAACGCTATGGCGCGGCGCCGTATGAAATCCTGCTGCATGACGTGGCCGCACACGCCGAGGTGATCGTGAGCGATCGAGGCGCGGGATTGCCGGCGGAACAATTGCAGCGCGTGCTCGAACCGTTCCAGCGCGGTAGCGCCAGTCAGGATCAACCCGGCGCCGGGCTGGGTCTGGCGATCGCCGCGCGCGTTGCATCGATGCACGGCGGCGCGCTGGTATTGCGCAATCGCGACGGCGGCGGATTGTCTGCCGAGCTGCGTCTCGGTGCGGTGAGTTAGCGCGCGGAAATTACCAGCAATCTTTTGGCGTGGGCATGCACCGCGACGCGCAATTGCGGCGGATGGCGCACTTCGAAACTGCATGGCAATCGCGCCAGCTGTCGCGCAAACCAGTCGATGCTGTCGGTACGTGCACGCAGCAAAATACCGTCGTCGCAGACATCGAACAAACCGATGCTCGCATACAGCTCGGTCACGGCAGTTTGCAGATCGGTGTGCAGCAAAACCTCGACCATAAACGCGCGCGGCACCGTGGCGATGCTGAAGTTCAGATGCGCCGCGGCATCGAAATTTTTCGGACGTTCGAACGGGATATCCAGCGCGCGCACATGCTGCACGCGATCGAGCCGGAACGAGCGCAAACCGCGCCGCAAATGGCACCAGCCGATCACGTACCAGCGTCCCGCCCGCCACGCCAGGCCGTAGGCGTCGAAATCGCGTTCGCTGGCGATATTCTGTGGCGTGAGATAACGCATGTGCACACGATGATATGCGTGCGCCGCGCGGCTTAAAATCGCGAGCGTATTGCCATCACCGATCGGCACGCCAGATGCGAGATCGAGCGACACCGTTTCGGACAACGCGCGCGGCTGCGCCTTCACACTCGATGGCATCACGCGTTCGAGTTTTGCCTGCGCGCTGGCGATCGCCGCCACGCCGTCGCCGAGTCCCATGCTGCGCGCCGCGAGCAGGCCGACCGACAACGCCAGCGCCTCGTCGTTGGTGAACATCATCGGCGGCAGCTTGAACCCGGCGACCAGCATGTACGCGCCGTAGCGACCGCGTTCGGCGGTGATCGGAATGCCGATATCTTCGAGCCGCGAAATGTAGCGCCTCAACGTGCGGCCATCGACGCCGAGGCGTTGCGCCAGGTCGCTGCCGCTCAAACGACCGTGCGTCTGCAGCAGTTGGAGAACGGTGAGTGCGCGTGTGGTCGGGTGATACATGACAATAGTCTACGAACAATCAGGGCGAATAACGCCCTATTTCGACGATAGCCTGTTGCCCTCTCATTACGCGCGAGGACAGAGTCATGCAAAGCGCCACGCCCGAAGCCGATTTTTGTCCCGCAATGATCGGGTGATCGCCGATGTATTCGACGCATTTGTGGTTGTTCTTTCTCGTGGTGCTGGCGGTGGTTGTGTTGCCGGGCCTGGACATGGCGTACGTGCTCGGCAGCGCGTTGGTCGGCGGGCGCAAACCCGGGCTAGTCGCGGTGGCGGGAATCGTCGCTGGTGGGGTTTGTCATGTGCTCATGAGCGCGCTTGGCATCGGTATCGTATTGCAGCTGATCCCGGGCGCGTTCAATGCGCTGCTGCTGGTCGGCGCGGCGTATATCGCGTGGATTGGTATCGCCGTGTTGCGCAGTCATGCCGCGTTCGGCATTGCCGCCAACGCCGAGGCGCCGTCGTTATGGATCACCTTTCGCCGCGCGGCATTGACCTGCCTGATGAATCCGAAAGCATACCTGTTCATGCTCGCGATATTTCCGCAATTCGTGCGCACGGAATACGGACCGATCTGGCAGCAAGCAATCGTGCTCGGGGCGATCATCGCGTTCACCCAGACCGCGGTTTACGGCTCGCTTGCACTGGTCGCCAGCGGCGCGCGTGGTTGGCTCGCGCAACGGCCAAACCTTGGTGTGGCGATCAATCGCGGCGTGGGTGTTGTCTTGATCGTAGCTACGGTCATCACTGGAATAAGTGGCTGGCGCAATCTTTGATTATCCGTTTGCGTGGATGGATGCGGCAAGGAAATCCCTGTGCTGCATGCTGCGCGCAGCCATGTCCGCATCAAACAGCATTTTGCGTTTACACTGGGCATCAGGTACGCTGGGTATAAGGGTAATACGAGGATTCACTCATGTTTACGAATTTGCGATCGCATTCATCGCACCGTCGTTTCGGCTTGCGCGCGGCTCTTCTGCATGGCGTGGTGTCGCTGGCGATGGCAAGCAGCGCGAGCGTCTGCGCCAGCACGTATTGCGTACACAATGCGGGTGAGCTGCAGGCGGCGCTGGTCGATGTCGGCAACCTCGGCATCGCCAACGGTCACGCGAATACGCTGCTGCTCACCAGCGGCACCTTCGTCGCTACACCGACGTTTTTTGTCAATCAAACCTCGGGTTTCGAGATCGATATCAGCGGCGGCTACGATGCGACATGTAGCACGCAGGATCGTACGCCGGGTGCGACCAAACTCGATGGCGGCGGCGTGACGCAAGTGTTGTCGGTGCAAACCAATGGCATCTTTTCGCTGACGCACATCACCATTCAGAACGGCTTGCGCAACGGCTCTGCCGGCGGCGGCGCACAGATTTATCTCGCGCCACCGCAACCTTCGACCAATCCCAATCCTGTCGTGACAATCGACGACAATTTCGTGCGCAACAATTCAACGACTTACGCCAGCGGCGGACTGACCGTATACGGCAAAGGCACCCTACATTTCGACAACAATCTGTTCGTCGGCAACACCGCGCCCAACGCAGCGGCGTGGGCGATATCGATGGATGCGGGTTCAGTGGTCTATGTCAGCAACAACACCATGACCGGCAATACCAACACCGGCGCCCCTACCACGACCGGCCCACCAACCAGCTCGATCAACTCAGGCGGGACGATCGGTGCTTACCTCGTCAACAACATCAGTTACGCCAATACCGGCGCCTACGATTTTTATATCGGCGTGAACACGGCGCAGTTGTTCAACAACGATTACACCGCATTGAGCGGCCTGGTGCCCGCCAGCAGCAGCGGCAATGTCATCGGCATCGATCCGCAGTTCGTCGGCGCGGGTGATTACCACTTGCAGGCGACCTCGCCATTACTCGATATCGGCCTGTTGCCGGTGCCGGGCGGACTACCCGCGCTGGATATCGAAGGCCACTCGCGCACGTTCGCGAACAAGATCGATCTCGGTGCGTATCAGCATGGCGACGGGATTTTCGCGAACGGTTTCGAGTTGTAGTCGCGCGAGATTTCGACGGATCGGTATCGCGAAAACGAGCGATCGAATCCGCTGACGATTGGAGTTCAGCGACGGCGTCGCGGCAACGCGATCGGGCGCGTATAGTTCGGCGGAATCCGATACGCAGGATGATCGCCATGCAAACTTCCATACGTAGTCGCGCAGCCTCGATTCTGTTTCGTGCGGTATTGCCGATCATCGCCGTGAGTGCAATCGGCACGTCGGCCTGGGCCGATTGCGAAAATGTATTCGGCGACGGTTTCGAGTCGCATGCGGCATTGCCCGCGGTGATTTCAAGCTCGGCTACGATGCAGACCAGCGATGGCGTAACTCACACGTATTTCTATCGCATACCCACCGCACCGATGCCGTATCACGGTCATGCGGTGCTGTTGTGGCTGCATGGCGATGGCGGTTCGGGTAACGGTTTCGGCAGCGGCTTTTATCCGTACACCGACGCCGATTCTGCGATCCTCGTTACGCCGAGCGGCATCAATCAAACCTGGACGCATGCGGCCGACGATTTGTCCGGCATGCCGCAGGATTCGAAATTCATCAGCAAGCTGATCGACAGCTTGATCACGAATGGCGTGGCGGGCACGAAGGTCGATCCGAATCGTATTTATATCGGCGGCGAATCGCGCGGCGCGTTCATGCCGTATTTCCTGCTGCAGCGGCCTTCGACGAAACAGCGTTTTGCCGCCGTCGCGATCAACGCCGGTTTGCTGTATTGTCAGGCCGGCGATAACGATTGCGACGTCGATGGATCGAGCCCGCTGCACCACAACGCCGCGACGCCGATCCTGCATCTGCACGGCACCAACGATACCTCGGTGGAACCACCGCCGACCGCCACGTTCCATAATCCGGTCGACTGGAATATGGACTGGCGCGTGTTCTTCCCGATGGACCTGTGGGCGACGCAGAACGGTTGCTTCGACGGCGACAATTCCACCGGCAAAGACAGCGGCGTGCTGCAAGAAACCTACGCCGTCGGCGCCAATGCCGCGTTACGCTACGACCTTTCGGCATGGGGCAATAGCTGCAGCAAATATCTGCTGATCCTCGTGACGAACGGCGGCCACGTGATCGGCGGCCAGTACCAACGCATCTGGTCGTTTCTCAAGAGTTACTGCCGTGCGGGCGGGTGAATAATCCAAATGGATTTTTACGGTCACAGTTAGAGCGAAGCGTTTTTCGAACAACAAATTGCCGTTATCTCTATTGAGACTAACATATTGGTAATTGTGAAAAATAAATTTCGTAATCTTGACGTATGGAAAAACTTCAAGGAAATTAAATGAGTATTTGTGATTTCTTAGGAATTTTCTGTAACACGAAATCAGCCGAACTCAATATCTCTTCTGAATTATTCAAAGGACTGATTTCAATAATATCTATTATATTGGCTTCCGCCATTGCGATACGGACGTATTTTCGTCAAAAAGAATACGAGCTTGTTAAGGACAGATATTTGGAGCACGGCGTAGATGCTGTTTTCGCGCACCACGAGCTTTCTCAGGGAGTTATTCGCCATAATTTCGCAAAAACTATGTGGCTACTGAAAGCGTACCGAGAGCTGGGCGAAGGTTATGAGCCGTCAAATTTCCCTGGAGGTTTTTTAGAACTAAAATCAGATGACTTTAATTTATGCGCTCTTGAGCGTGTAGAGAGATTAGTTGGTTCTGATATTTTCTCTACGTTATATTTAAGGTCGTATGCTCAGATGGCATATTCAAATTTTATCATAAAGGATATTATACCTTCACACATAAATATAAGAATAGATTCTGAGAAAAGAAAAAAATATGCAGAAATTTATATAAAAAACATCAAAGACGAAATGCAGACAGTTTTAAGCTATGTTGTCGTTTCGGGCGGCCTTCAAGAAATATCGTATATATTAGAAAGTGAAAAAATGAAATTTATTAAAATTAAAAAATTTAGATACAACAGCGAGGTGAAAAAACTTGTCAAAGACATGTTGAGTTTCCATGAAACTCTTGACAAAAATATGCCCGATATAGAGATCGCTGCTGCTCAGTCGCGTCCGGCTGTACCGCCCATAGAACCGCAAGGCGCCATTCCCTAATTTGGTGCTGTCGCGAGGCATTGTTTTTCATATACAGCTAACCCAGTCGTGCCCTAATAAATTCTTTGGCAGCTCACTGGTGCGCAACGTCAAAATAACGACTTAACTAAAAAAATCGTAACCCCTTTATCACGTACCAATCTCAGTGCTGCGCAATATCCGGCAGCCCGCTCAGTAACAGCCAGCGTTTGGCTTTCTCGTCGTAGTGCCAGGTCTGGTGATCGATCACGCTGCGTTCCTGTTGCGTGTTGAGATTGACCAGGCCGATCTCGACGATCACTTGTACTTCGCCGACCTTGACCGCAACCGGATCGCCTTCGTGGTAGAAGCTCACCTTGTATTGGCGGAAGCGTTCCAGATCGAGCGATGTCAGCGGGTGCGCCTTGAGTGTTTCGGGGTCGACCAGCGATTGCGCCTGCGCCCAGTCGCCCCAGCGGATCGTGGCGGCATAACTCTGCAAGGTGTCGTCGAGCACGCGAGCCTTGGTGTCACTGGCGCAGCCGGGCAGCAGGGCGATGAGCAGGAGAATCAGCAGTCGGCGCATGGCGGTAATCCTTGATAAGGAGGTTGCCGCATTATGCCGGTTTTGGATCGCGCCGCATTGCTACAAAACGTGCTTCCAGGGTGGCAGCATCACGGCCGTCATCGAGGCGGATGCGACTGTGCGTGCGCAGCCGCGCGCGACCGCGATTGTGCAAAGTCTGCACGAAGGTGTCCCAGTCCTCGCCGTCGGCCAGCAGTGCCTGCGCGCTGAAATCCTGCCACACCGGCAGCAGATAACGCGCGGTGCTGTCTTGCACGTAGACATCGTAATCCATGCCTTCTTCGCCGAGGCGCAGCGCGATCAAACCCCAGCCGGACAACGTCAGCACGCTGCTCAGGCTGCCACCAAACGCGCAACCCTTGTCGTTGACGTTGGGCGCGAGCGGCGCGCACAAGGTGCACGCGATGCCATCGAATGCCTGCAGCCGAACTTGCATCGCACGCACCAGCGGAATGCTGTGCAAAAGATCGTGTTGCCACGCCGTGCACAAGGCGGCGGTTTGCGCCGCGGTGACGGAGTTGGCGGCGAGCGCGGCGCGATTGGCAGGTTCGATCATGACGAGTCGGCTGATTGGAGGCGCGGAAGTGTGCCGGGCAAGGGAGAACAAGACAAGCATTACGCCGTCTGCACATGGCGTGCTGGTAGCATGAGCACTATGCATGGTGCGTCTGAACTATTACGGATGTAAGGCCGGATTGGATGTGTTGCAAAAGGATTCCGACATGAACGTGGCGACAGTCGGCGGCAACGTGGCCGCGCTGGCCGGTGCGAGCCTGATCGTGACACGACCGGTCGGCGATGGCGCAGCGCTCAAGCGGCGCATCGCCACGCGCGGCGGCCGCGCCTTGAGCCTGCCCGGCAGCAGTCTGCGCGCACTCGCCGACACGCCCGCGTTGCGTGCGCAATTACGCGCGGCACGCGATGCGGATCGCGTGATTTTCAGCAGTCCGGCGGCGGTGCGATTTGCCTTCGTATTGGCGCCGGCGTTGCGTTTCGCCCGCCGCACGTTGGTGTTTGGCGTCGGTGCGGCAACCGCACGCGCGTTGTCGCGGTTTGGTTTGTCGGATGTGTTGATACCATCGCGGCAGGACAGCGAAGGATTGCTCGCGCTGCCGCAACTCAAACAACTGCAGGGGTTGCGCGTGGCCTTGATCGGCGCGCCGGGCGGGCGCGAATTATTGCCGCAAAGCCTGATCCGGCGCGGCGCGAATCTGACTCGGATCGGCGTGTATCAACGGTTGCCGCCGCGCCTGAATCGTCGCCATTTCGCCGCGATTGAAACGCTGTCCGCGCCGTGTTTTGTATTGCTCAGCAGCGAGCAGACCCTGGCCAATCTGTGTCGTGTATTGCCCGCCGATAGTTTGGCGCGCTTGCGCGCGGTCGAAGTCATCGCCAGCAGCGCGCGCATTGCCGCGGCCGCGCGCGAATGCGGATTTGCGCGCGTCAGCTTGGCGCGATCCGCCGCCAGCGGTGATTTGATCGCCGCAGCGATTGGCGCTTTGGGCCGGCACCGGTTGTAAAAAACATGTTAAATCGCGCGCATTTCCGCTAGCATTCTCAACCTATGGACGACATTTTGAATAGCGAAATCAGCACCGTACCCGCGGCGTCGACGCAAACTCCGACACGCGCCGCCAGACCGCGCGGCATTCTCGCCATCGTGCTGGCGTTGCTCGCTTTGATGGTGGCGGGATATTCGGCATGGGGCGTGTATCGGCTGCAACATCCACAGGATGCGGGCAGCCTGCGCGCGCGGCTCGATCAGCTCGGCACGCAACTCGACGGCACCCAGCGCAGCGTGGAATCGAATCAGCGCGAAAGCGAAAGTTTCCGTGCGCGCGCGAAGGATATCGACGGCGTCAACAAATCGCTGCGCGAAGAAGTGCTGGGTTTGTCCGAGCGCACACGACTGCTTGAAGATGCGGTGACCAATCTCGCCGAAAAACGCCTGTCCGGGCACGATGCGCTCGCATTGAACGAGGCCGAATTGCTGCTGCTGCTCGGGCAGCAACGCTACGCCCTGTTCCATGATGCAGCGGCGACGATCGCAGCGTATCGCCAGGCCGATATGGCGCTGGCGGAAACCGACGATCCGGCATTTGTCGGCGTGCGTCAGACCGTTGCCGCCGAGATCGAGGCGCTGAACGCGCAACAGGACAAAGGCGTGAACGTCGCGGTTACGGCGATCGATCAGCTGCGCGGTCGCCTCGCCAAATTGCCGCTGGCGCAGAGCCGGCAAACGGCGTCGTCCGAAGCACCTGCGCCGGACGAATCACGCTTGTGGCGCGTCGTGAGCCAGTTTGTGCGTATCAGCCACGATCAGGATGTGCTCGCCAGCGTGCATGCGCGCGGCGGCGAGCTTGGCGGCGAACTCATCGCGCTCGATCTCAGCGTGGCGCAATCGGCCTTGCTGGCGCGCGATGCCGTGGCATATCACGACGCGTTGCAACGCGTCCGTGCAGCGTCTGCGCAGCGTTACGCGGCGGCGGATCCAATGGTGATAGAAATCCTTGCCGAGCTCGATAAACTCATCGCCATGCCGCTGGCCGCGCCGGCGCCCGGCATACTCGGCAGCGCGCTCAAGGAGCTGCGCAATCTGCGTATCACCCACGCGTTGCAGCGCTCGCCCAAAGCGGCGGCGCCCGCGGCCACTGCCGCGAGCGCGGGTCAATCATGAGGACGTGGTGGCTTCTCCTGCTGCTGCTGGCCATCGCCGTGGCGGCGGCGTTCGGCTGGCACGCGCTCGCGCTCGATCCGGGCTATGTGTTGATCCGCGTGCACGACACGCGTATCGAAACTTCGTTGGTGTTTGCGGTGATCGCCTCGGTGCTGGTCGTGCTGTTGCTGATCGTCGTTTGGCAGTTGCTGCGCTGGCCGTTCCGCACGTGGAATCGGCGCACGCGCCGGCTCGGACGCGAACGTCTGGCGACCGGTTTGCTGGCGCTGACCGAAGGTCGTTATCCGCTTGCGCAACGCGAACTCGCGCGTGTCGCCGGTAATCCGCGCCTGCATGCACCGGCATGGCTTGCGCTGTCGCGCGCCGCGCACGCGAGCGGCGATGCCGCAGGCACGGAGGCCGCGCTGAACGAAGCGGCAACCGACGCGCCCTTAGCCGCGCTTGCGCTGCGCACGCGGTTTCAACTCGAACGCGGCGAGGCGCGTCAGGCGCTCGCGTTGCTCAAGCCGGAAGCCGCCAACGACAACCTCGCGCCGTCGTCGTGGCATATGCTGGTCGAAGCGGCGCTGGCGTGCGGCGATCACGCCGCCGCGCGCAACGGTCTGGTCGCGTTGCTGCGCAGCCAGACTTTGTCCACGAGCGCTGCCGAAGCGCTCGAACAACGCGTGCTGGTGGATGCGCTCGGTGCGGCCAATGATGGCGCCGCGCTGACCGCGTTGTGGTCGGTGTTGAGTCGCACCCAACGGCGTATTCCTGAAGCGGTGTGCGCGTATGCGCAACGCGCTGCGGCCCTCGGGCAAACCCTTGCGGGCATGAGCGAGGTGGAGGCGACCTTGCGCAAGGAATGGTCCGAATTGCTGGTGCGTTGTTATGGCGAACTCGGTCCCGCCGAGGCCGAGACGCGCCTGCGCAATGCCGAGGGCTGGCTGCGTACACAACCGAACAGCACCGCGTTATTGCTCACGCTCGGGCGTCTATGTCGTGACCAGGGATTGTGGGGCAAAGCGCAGGAATATCTCGAACGCGGACTGGCCATCCAGGAGAGTGCTGCGCTGTGGGAAACCCTCGCCGATTGCTGCGTTGGCGCCGGCGATAATGCTACCGCCAGCCAGTGCTACAGCAACGCCTTGCGTTACGCACGCGGCGAAACCACGCAGGCCTTGGCGATACGACGCACACCGGGCGGTTTGCTCACGCACGCGGTCGTGGTCGAGGAACGCAGCGAGCACGGCGTGCCGCGCCTGCGGCAATAATCCACGCTCGCAGGTTGCTGCGCGCGGATCCGCTGTTTCAGCGATGCATATTTTCAACCGAGTCGACGCGACCATCGATCAAGGTCAGCACGCGCACGAACGTGTTCTCGCCGAAATCGTAGATCCATTCCTCGCGCCGCACTTCGCGATAACGCTCGTTGCCGCGACCATCGCGCCGCACCGCGGTGGAATACAGATTGCGTTGTGAGGCCGGCGTGCCGCAGCGCGCGATCAATTCGCCCGAGGTCAGGCCGCGTACGATCGCGTTCACATCGCAGTTCTCGCCGAGTTCGTTGAAGCCGTACGACAGCGGCGTTTCCTTGAACATGCGGCCGTTGCGAAACAGGATCTGGGTGATGAATTGGCGCGGGCCGAAGTTGTAATACCAGACCTCGTAACTGACTTCGTTTTGTAGTTCGATCGGGCCGCCCGCGCCTTGCACATCGAGTGCGGTGTAACGGTCGATCCAGTACGGCTGGCCGCAGCGGTCGCGCACCTGAAAATCCTGATCGCCATCGAGCACAAGCCGCGAACCGCAGCGCAACGCGTGCGCCGAGGTGACGAAACCACCGAACAGCATCATCAGCAACACTACGCGCCAGAGTTTCATCGATGATCCCGTAAACCGTGTCGTTACAAACCGTGGATGCCGGCGCGGCTCTGCAAAATCTGCGCGAGCACGTCGGGCGCGTAATCGAATGAATCGTAGTAGAGCCGTTGTTCGGACAATCCGGCCTGAACAAAGTTGCGCCGCCCGGCGTCGATCAGCGCCGGCGGGCCACTCATGTAGACATCGAAACCGGATAGATCGGGATGGTCTTCGAGCACCGCGTCGTGCACCAGACCGTGGCGCAAATCGCCGCTTGCCTCGGGATCGGAAAGCACCGGCGTAAAGCTCAGATTATCCAGCTCGCGCGCCCAGCGCTGCGGCAAATCGCGCAGATACAAATCGCCGCTGTTGCGCGCGCCCCAATACAGATGCATTTCGCGCCGCGAGCCGAGGTGCAGGAAATGCTCGACGAGCGCCTTGATCGGCGCGAAACCGGTGCCGCCGGCCATCAGGATCATCGGCCGTTCGCTATCCTCGCGCGGCACGAACGTACCGAGCGGGCCTTCGATATTCAGCGTTGCGCCGACCTGAAGCTGCTCGAAAACGTACTGAGTAAATCCACCGCCGGCGACATGGCGGATATGCAGCTCGACATGCTCGTTGTCATGCGGCGCATTCGCGATCGAAAACGCGCGGCGCTTGCCGTCATCGAGAATCACGTCGAGATATTGGCCGGCCAGATAACGCAGTTTTTCGCCG
>JANXUW010000202.1 GCA_025351985.1 Pseudolysobacter sp. | reverse complement strand
GCTGCTGCCGATGTTGGCAGGCATGGCGACGCGGGTTTTGGCAGCGCCGCTCACGCCAGCCGCTGCTCGAGATGATCGAACAACTGGCCGGCAATATTGAGACCGAACTGTTTGTCGAGCTCGCGGATGCAGGTCGGACTGGTGACGTTGATTTCGGTCAGGTAATCGCCGATCACATCCAGGCCGACGAAAATCATGCCGCGCTTTTTCAGTTCGGGCGCCACTTGCGCCACGATCCAGCGGTCGCGTTCGGACAGCGGCACACCGACACCCTTGCCGCCGCGTGCGAGGTTGCCGCGGAAATCGTCGCCTTGCGGAATGCGAGCGAGCGCATACGGCACCGGTTCGCCATCGATCAGCAGGATACGTTTGTCGCCTGCGGTGATTTCCTCGATGTATTTTTGCGCGATCGCGAATTGCTGGCCGTTGTCGGTCAACGTTTCGAGAATCACATTCAAGTTCGGATCGCCGTGGAAACTGCGGAAGATACTGCGTCCGCCCATGCCATCCAGCGGTTTCAACACCACCTGGCCGTGTTCGCTTACGAAGCGCCGGATTTCTTGCGCATCGCGCGCGACCACGCTCGGCGGCGTGCATTGTGGAAAGTGCAACGAATACAGTTTTTCGTTGGCGTCGCGCAGCGCCTGCGGATGATTGACCACCAGTACGCCGGCATCGAACGCAAGCTGCAGCACCATCGTGTCGTAGATGAATTGCGCATCGACCGGGGGATCCTTGCGCGCGAGGATGACATCCAGTTCGCGCAGGTCAGACCAGACACTTTCGCCAAGAGTGAACCAGTTCGTGGCGTTGTCGCGCACGCTCAGCGGCGCCAGCCGCGCCCACGGCGCGCCGCTGCGTATAGCCATGTCGCCCTGAGTCATGTAGTACAGAACGTAACCGCGCTGCTGTGCTTCGAGCAGCATGGCGAAGGTGGAATCTTTCTCGGTGTGAATGTGCTTGATGGAATCCATCAGCACGGCAAGACTGCGCGGCATGGTTGAACTCTTGGGTGATGCAATCCAGCATCCTCACGGATGCGGCGGCTTGCGGTCAACCCGCAGGATGCATTTCTTCAATATCGAGTCGATCATGCGCTGAGACCTTTCTTGGCACGCAGCATGCATGCGGGTGATGCGATGTGGTGGGGTACGACGAGAAACTTCCGGCGCGGTTCTTGGGTGTGCGCCTGTGGTTCGTCGCGCGCGGAGGAAATTCTTGCGTAAATACCTGCACTAATACCGAAAAAGTGATTTAATGCTTGAACATTGGACACACGCTGCTCGCGCCACAGGCTTTTTTCTTGACAGCGTGATGGCCGCTTGTTAAACAGGTGTTTGGTTTGTCTTGAATGGCGAGCGTGAGCTGCAACCATTTCCGCTGCAAGAGAGGGTTTAGTGGACGCAACAATAGATACAGGGGGGCTGGTCGGCCTGAAGGTCATGGTAATCGATGATTCCAAGACCATACGTCGCACCGCCGAAACATTGTTGAAAAAAGAGGGTTGCGAAGTCGTCACTGCGGTCGACGGTTTCGAGGCCTTGGCCAAGATTTCGGATCATCAGCCGGACATCATCTTCGTCGACATCATGATGCCGCGACTGGATGGGTATCAGACCTGCGCGTTGATCAAGAATCATCAGGTATTCCGCTCCACGCCGGTGGTGATGCTGTCGAGCAAGGATGGTCTGTTCGACAAGGCCCGCGGGCGCATCGTCGGTTCCGAGCAATATCTGACCAAACCTTTCACACGTGACGAATTGCTGGATGCGATCCGGCGACATGTGATCAACAAATAAACAACGATCCGGACCGGCAAGGGGGCAGGTGATGGTTCATGGTTCAATTTTCGGAGACGCCCGCGGTGCAACGCGCGGGTGCGCGACGCTGCAACTGCAGCGTGTGCCTGCTCGGCACCGTCCCGTGCAAGCTTCTTCGCGCCTGTTTGCCGATCAAGGCAAGCTCGTCGCCCCCTTCCTTTGGTTTATCGCATTGATGGCCGTCGCATGAGTGTCGTTCCCCAGATTTCCGCTTTTGATCTGCTCGCCGATATCGAGCGTCGCAGCTTGGCGCATGCCGCCGGTATGCCCGAGCAAATCGAGGCGCCCGGCTTGTGGCGCGGCATCGGTTTTCGGGTAGGCGATCGTTTCCTCGCCAGCACGATTGCCGATGTCAACGAAATCCTGTCGGTGCCGCCGTTGACTCAGGTTCCCGGAACTCGGCATTGGGTATTGGGCGTGGCGAACGTGCGTGGCGTGCTCGCGCCGGTGATCGATCTCAAAACTTTTCTCGGTGGAACGCGCACGATTACGACCGATTCGAGTCGCGTATTGCTCGTCAAGCAGCAGGCCGGCAGCGTCGGTTTGCTCGTCGATGAAGTGCTGGGACAGCGCAATTTCGTGAATACGCAGAAGCTCGAAAATGCCGAGCTCGACGAAAACTACGCAAGATTTGTCTATGAAAGTTATGTGTTGGGAGACGTGCAGTGGAGCCTGTTCAGCATGGCCGAGCTGGTGCGTGCACCTGATTTCCTTGCAGCGTGAATGCTGGATGCCATAGGGCTGCCTCGGCAGGCGTTATTGAGCTGAATTTTTTGAGAGACGGTGGATATGAGCGCGGATAAACAGAAGTCGGGCGGTGCGAATACGCTGTTGGTGGTTCTGCTGATCGCAGCCATTCTGGTGGCAGTCGTGGATTTCGTCTTGTTGAACAACAAAGCCACGCAGGATCGACAAGCGACCGCGCTGACCACGCAGATTCAGGTGCAGTCGCAGCAGCTCGCGAAATACGCGACCGAATCCGCCTCCGGTAATATCGACGCGTTTGGTGGTCTCGCCAGCGCGCAGGCCAGCATCGCCAGCGAAGTGCAGAAACTGCTGAATGGCGATCCTGCCACCGGCCTGCCGAATTACCTCAATGAACCATCGGTCAAGCCCGAACTGACTGATCTGGGCAAAGCTTGGGCGCAGCTCGATGGCAACATCAGCAAGATTCTCGGTAACAAGGATCTCGTGCTGAATGCCACGGGTCTCGCCAATGACTTTTCCACCAAGCTGCCGGTGCTGAACTCGCGTACCGACGAAGTGGTGAAAATCCTCACCGAAAAGAACGGTGCTGCCGGTCAGGTGATGATCGTATCGCGTCAGATGTTGCTCGGCGATCGCATGTTGCGTCGTGTGCAACAGGTGGTGCAGGGCGGCGCCGAAGCGCAATCCGCCGCTGATGGACTATCACGCGATGCGCGTCTGTATGGTGCGGTATTGACCGGCCTGATCAGTGGTAACGCCGATTTCGGCATCAAGGCGATGGAAAACAGTTCCGCGCACGAGATTCTCAACGACATCAACAAGCAGTGGACCGAGCTCGGTGAGCCGGTGCAAAAACTGCTTGATGCCTCATCCGGCGTGCAGGAAGTGAAAACCGCAGCCGACAACAGCTTCACCGACAGCCAAAGCGTACTGATCCAGGCCGACAAGGTGGCGCAACGCCTCGGCGCGTTGGCGCCGCAGCGTATCTTCCCGAACATCTGGTGGGGTGCCGGCGCCGCGGCTCTGGCCGTGCTGCTCGTCATCCTTTTGGCGATGACCACGTTCCGCGATCAGCAACGTCGTTTCAAGGACAGCTCAGAACTCAATCAGCGTAACCAGGAAGCAATTTTGCGGCTGCTGGATGAAATGGGATCTCTGGCAGAAGGCGATCTGACAGTAAAAGCGACGGTGACCGAAGACATCACCGGCGCGATTGCCGACTCGGTCAATTATGCGGTGGAAGCGTTGCGCTCGCTCGTGACCACGATTAACGAAACCTCGTTGCAGGTGGCGGCATCAGCGCAAGAAACGCAGGCCACCACGATGCATCTGGCCGAAGCGGCAGAACATCAGGCGCAGCAGATCACATCCGCGTCCACCGCGATTGGCGAGCTCGCCCAATCCGCCGATCAGGTGGCCAGACATTCGGCGGATTCCGCCGAAGTGGCGCAGCGCTCGGTCGCGATCGCGTCGAAGGGCGCCGGCGTGGTGCGACAAACCATTCAGGGCATGGACTCGATCCGTGACCAGATTCAGGAAACCTCCAAGCGCATCAAGCGCCTTGGCGAATCCTCGCAAGAAATCGGCACCATCGTCGAACTGATCAACGACATCGCCGAGCAGACCAATATTCTGGCGTTGAACGCCGCGATTCAGGCGGCCTCTGCCGGTGAAGCCGGTCGCGGTTTTGCGGTGGTCGCGGATGAAGTGCAACGACTCGCCGAACGCGCCTCTGGCGCAACGCGGCGAATTGAAACGCTGGTGCAGACGATTCAATCCGATACCCACGAAGCGGTCGGCTCGATGGAACAGACCACGACCGAGGTGGTTTCCGGCGCCCGTCGCGCCGAAGACGCTGGCCTGGCGCTTGGTGAAATCGAAAAGGTCTCGAACGATCTGGCCGAATTGATTCAAGGCATTACGCATAGCGCAAATCAGCAATCGTCCGTGGCCAGCAGCATTACCGCGACCATGAACGTCATTCAGGAAATCACCACGCAAACATCGGTTGGTGCGAGCCAGACCGCCGAATCCGTCGGTAACCTGGCGAAACTGGCGGACGACATGCGCCGCTCGGTTGCCGACTTCACTTTGCCGAGCTGATCAAGGTCGAACTAGTGAATTTTCTTTTGCCGACTGTTTTCCCCTGCGCTGCCCGGGCCCGGCCCGAGGCGCGCGTCGCGTCATCATTGGTGGTCTGGTCATGAGTGCGCAACAAACTAGCGATTTCACCACACTGCGCTGGATCAAGCAGGAGCTTGACGACACCTTGCAGCAGGCATTGCACGCGCTGCAAACGTACGTCGAAGATCCCTCCGACAGTAGCCAGATCCAGCTCTGCGCCAACAACCTGCATCAGGTGCAGGGTACTTTGCGCATGGTCGAGCTATATGGCGCGGCGATGGTCGCCGAGGAAATGGAGCGGCTCGCACAGGATCTGCTGAGCGGGCAGGTGAGTCCGCAGGAAGATACCTATAGCGTGTTGATGCGCGGCATCGTGCAACTGCCGGATTATCTCGAACGCCTGCAAAGCGGAC